>JAYTEZ010000144.1:0-3462 GCA_043734805.1 Microbacteriaceae bacterium | reverse complement strand
GACGGCCTCGACTACCGGCACCGCGACATCGAGGGGCACGCGGTCACGCTGTCGACGACCACACTCGAAGCCGAAATCGAGGAAGTGAATGGCGAGGTCACGGTCAACAGTTTCGATGCCGTTGTCAGGCATCTCGGCTCCGTGCATCCCTCACGGTACGTGAAGCTCATCGACGGCCTCGACGCAATTGCCATGACCGACGTACATCCGCTTTCCAACCAGACGGATGCCCTGCGGCTGGTCGCGTTCGTCGACCGCCTGTACGACGGCCAGGTGCGGGTGCTCGCGACGGGAACGCCACTCGACCAGGTTTTCGATCCGGACATGCTCGCCGGCGGCTACCGTAAGAAGTACCTCAGGGCAAAATCGCGGCTCATCGCGCTCACCTCGGGACAGCTCTAAGCGGCTTCGCTGATCCGGTAGTGGCGCGACCGAAGCGCAGTCAGGGTGACGCCGATCACGGCCGCAAGAATCGACGCAACGAGGACGGCGAGGGTTCCTTCCACGGCGATGGGCTCATTCCCAGCGTAGGCGAGCTCATTCATCAGGAGCGAGACCGTAAAGCCGATGCCACCGAGACCCGCGACCGCCAGAATGTCGCCGAGCGGAATACGTTGAGTGCGTTCGGCCAGTGTGTTGGCGATGAGTGCGCCACCCGTGATCCCGATGAGCTTTCCCAGGGGCAAGGCGACGATGATCGCCCAAAAGACCGGGCTGAGTTCGGAGAGACCGACAGCGGGCAGTGTCACGAGGGCGGCGACGAAGGCGAAGACCGGCAGAATGATCGCGTTGCTCCAGGGTTCGAGCGCGCGTCGCGTGGCTGCGGCACTCCTGCCAGCCATTGCGAGCCCCAGCGCGACACCCGCGATCGTTGGGTGAATCCCTGACAGTTGCACGAGCACCCACGCCGCGATCCCCAGCACGATGAGGATAGCCGCGACGGGAGCGGAGCGGGAGCGGCCGCTCAGCCAGCCGAAGACCAGGATGATCGGGACCGCTGCCAGCAGTGGGAGCGGGCGCAGGTCAGCCGTGAAGAAGAAGGCAATGATCAGGATTGCGATGAGGTCGTCGATCACGGCGAGGGCGAGCAGCAGGGCGCGAACTCTGGACGGCAACGCGCGGCCCACCAGCGCTAGCGCTCCGAGCGCGAAAGCTATGTCGGTGGCCGTCGGGATTGGCCAGCCTTTCGACAGCACTGGCTCGCGCACGAGCAGGAGAAAAATCGCGGCCGGAACGATGACTCCTCCGATGGCCGCGATGCTCGGCACGAACGCTTTGCGGGCACTGTCGAGTTCTCCTCGGGCGAGCTCGTGTTTCAGCTCGATGGCGGCCAGCAAGAAGAAAATCGCGAGCAGTCCATCGGTGATCCAGTGCCCGACCGAGAGATCAAGACCCAGCCACGCGATGGGAAGGCGGAAATCACGGATGCCTTGGAGTCCGGGTCCCAGCGCTGAATTCGCGAGAACGATCCCGAGAATTGCGGCCCCCAGCAGAAGGAAAGCCGCATAACGCTCGTCTCTCAGGAATTTCATTGCGCTCCAGTCGGATTGAAATCAGTCTAGGAGGGCACCGCGGCCGCAGAGCGAGGCGATCACGCGGGCATCGGCAGAATCCCGAAACACGATGTTTACATTCGCGCGCAGCGCGTAACAGTAAAGAAACATCCAGACACCGCGGCGGAAATATCGGCGCAGCACACTTGCCACATCCCCGAACGCGGATCCAGATCATGGCCCGTCGTCAGACTCTTGCGAGCCGACGATAGGAAATCCCGTGAACAACGAGAGAGGCACCCCAACGCATGGTCGCATTGTCGGTCTTTACAGATGCCACGACTGACGGCATCACGAATAACCTGAACGCGCTGTGGCTACTCGTGGCCGCAGCGCTCGTCCTCATCATGACCCCCGGTGTCGCATTCTTCTACGGCGGCATGGTCAAGGCCAAGAGCGTCATCAGCATGATGATGATGAGCTTCGGAGCGATGGGACTCGTCGGTGTCTTGTGGGTGCTCTACGGCTATTCGCTGTCCTTCACCTCAGGTAAGGACTGGCTCATTCCTCATGTGCTGGGTAATCCGTTTACCAACGCTGGACTCATTCCCCAGCTCACATCGCATGCTGGTGGCCCTGACGTTTACGCCCTCGCGTTCGCCGGGTTCCAGGCCACCTTCGCGATCATTACCGTCGCCTTGATCTCAGGAGCGATTGCTGACCGCGCCAAGTTTGGTTCGTGGATGCTCTTCGCCGGAATCTGGGCGACGATCGTGTACTTTCCCGTCGCGAGCTGGGTCTTCAACTTCACCGCGGGTGCCAAAGGCCTGACAGACGGAGGTTGGATCGTTTTTGGCTTGAAGGTGAATGACTTCGCCGGGGGAACCGCGGTGCACATCAACGCTGGCGCGGCGGCGCTCGCGCTCGCGCTCGTTCTCGGTAAGAGGGTCGGCTTCAGGAAGGGTCTGTCCAAACCTCATAACGTGCCTCTCACCCTGCTCGGTGCAGCACTCCTCTGGTTCGGCTGGTTCGGTTTCAATGCGGGATCTGAAGCTGCCGTCGACGGAACCGCGGCGCTCGCCTGGATCAATACCCTCGCCGCTCCAGCTGCCGGCATCATCGGCTGGCTGATCGTCGAGAAATTCAAGGATGGCAAGCCCACTTCGATTGGGGCTGCGTCAGGTGCGGTTGCCGGTCTCGTCGCGATCACTCCGGCCTGCAACATCCTCACGCCATTTTGGGCAATTGTCCTCGGCGTCATCGCGGGCGCTGTGTGCGCCCTGGCGATCGACCTCAAATACAAGCTCGGATTCGATGACACCCTCGACGTGGTGGGCATTCACCTCGTTGGCGGTTTCATCGGAACGCTGTACGTCGGTATCTTCGGAATGGGTATTGGCCTGCTGGACAGCGGCAGCCTCGAGCAGCTCGGGCGTCAGGCGCTTGGTGCCGCCAGCGTCGCGGTGTACTCGTTCGTTCTGAGCTTCGCCATCGGTTGGGTAATTGAGAAGACGATCGGGTTCCGCATCACCAACGAGGATGAGGTCGCAGGAGTCGACACCATCGTGCACGGTGAAGAAGGCTACGCACTCGAAACCGCCTAAATCAGTTCAGACAGTAAGGGGTGCCGTCCTTGAGGACGACACCCCTTACTGTTGCACTGACGGCGACAGTCGCAGTGGAGCAGGTGGCTGGAGGCGCGATGGACATCGGGAACCTCGGAATGAGTGCCTCGGCTACCGTGCTGGTGCTGTCAGTGATCCCGCTCCTCAGCCTCCTCCAGCAGCGGCTGTCCGGTCGAAACGTTTCCGGCCGATGGCCGGGGATCGTCTACATTGCCGCTGGCGGCGCTCTCGTCACCGTGGTGGGGTTTTCGCTCGGCGTCGGTCGAATCCCGCCATTGCTCTTTGCTCCGTTCGTCGCCCTCGGTGCGCTGTTTGCGGTCATCGCGAGCTCGCCGATTGTGTCG
>JAYTEZ010000143.1:0-3452 GCA_043734805.1 Microbacteriaceae bacterium | reverse complement strand
ATGCCGCTCGAACAGCGGTTGCTGCACCTGGGCAATGAGATCGAGAGGCTGCTCGACGAGCACCGGCCGGGAGCGGTCGCCATCGAGCGCGTTTTCGCGCAGCACAACCTGCGCACGGTCATGGGCACCGCGCAGATCAGCGGTGTCGCACTGCACCTCGCGGCCAAGCGCGGACTCGCGGTCGGGCTGCACACGCCGTCCGAGGTCAAGGCAGCGATCACCGGATACGGCGCGGCAGACAAGAAGCAGGTCGCGACGATGGTTGCCAGGGTTCTCGGGCTCGCGGAGTTGCCAACGCCCGCCGATGCGTCGGACGCCCTCGCCATTGCGATCTGCCACGCCTGGAAGCGGGGCGCGGCCGTCGCTGCCCCGGGAGGAGCGCTCACGAAGGCGCAGGATGTCTGGCTCGCCGCGGAGCGCTCCGCCGGGAAGTCGGCACCCAAACGTAGGCTTGCACCATGATCTCCTCGGTTCGCGGCATCGTGCTCAGAGTCGCCGGAACCACCGCGGTCATCGAGGTCGGGGGAGTCGGACTCACGGTGAGCGTCACTCCGCAACACGCGCTCTCGCTTCGAGTTGGCGCGGAGGCCACGGTTCGAACCGCCCTCATCGTGCGGGAAGACGACCTCTCGCTGTACGGTTTCGTCGATACCGATGAGCTCGCGGTCTTCGACCTGCTGCGCGGGGTGACCGGTGTTGGCCCGAAGTCCGCGATGGGTGTGCTGGCCGCCATGACACCCGGGCAGGTCGCCGCGGCCGTCGCCACCGAGGATGACTCCGCGTTCCGGAAGGTCTCCGGAATCGGGCCGAAGACCGCAAAGCTCATCGTCGTCTCTCTCGCCGGAAAGATGCAGGTCGTTCCTGCGACAGCAGCTCACGCGCCCGGCGCGAAGGCCTCCATCAGCGACAGCGTGCTCGTAGCCCTCGTCGGGTTGGGTTGGTCAGAGCGAGTCGCGGCGCAAGCCGTCGACGACGCGCTTGCCGGGGCATCCGCTGCGGACTCGATGACCGTGGCTGCACTGTTGCGCCTCGCTCTCACCGGCCTCGGGCCACAACAGTTCAGCGGATCGGGCGTGCGGTGAGTAAAACGGACGATCCATCGGTCGCGATCGTACGACCCACGCCGGAGTCGGATGCCGAACTCGCTTTTGAAGGGGCGCTGCGGCCGAAGACCCTCGCCGAGTTCGTCGGCCAGGCCAAGGTGCGGGCGCAACTCCAGTTGCTGTTGCAGGCCGCAAAGCTGCAGAATCGCACGCCCGACCACATCCTTCTGTCCGGCCCTCCCGGGCTCGGCAAGACGACGCTTGCGATGATCGTCGCGGAGGAGAGCGGCCGACCGCTGCGCATGTCGAGCGGTCCAGCCATCCAGCACGCCGGCGACCTCGCGGCCGTGCTGTCCTCCCTCGTCCCCGGCGAGATCCTGTTCATCGATGAGATCCACCGCATGGCTCGCTCAGCAGAGGAGATGCTTTACCTCGCCATGGAGGATTTCCGCATCGACATCATGGTCGGCAAGGGCGCCGGTGCGACATCCATCCCGCTCGATCTCTCTCCGTTCACACTCGTCGGCGCGACGACGCGCTCCGGCCTGCTGCCGAATCCGCTGCGTGACCGGTTCGGATTCACCGCCCACCTCGAGTTCTATTCGGAGCCCGAACTCGAACAGGTGTTGAGTCGCGCGGCCGCCCTGCTCGCCCTGGACTTCGACCGCGCGGCCCTGGCCGAAATTGCCGGGCGCTGCCGGGGAACGCCGAGAATCGCGAACCGGCTGCTGCGCCGGGTTCGGGACTACGCCCTCGTTCACGATGCCTCCGGCCTTCCCGCCGTGCACGCCGCGCTCGAACTGTACGACGTGGATGACCTGGGTCTCGACCGCCTCGACCGGGCGGTCATGGAGATCATCCTGACCCGTTTCGACGGCGGACCGGTCGGCCTCAACACGCTCGCCGTCTCGGTCGGCGAGGAGGGCGAGACAATCGAATCGGTGGTCGAACCATTCCTCGTGCGCATCGGCCTCATCACCAGGACGCCGCGTGGACGGGTGGCGACCAGGGCGGCGTGGCAGCATTTCGGCATCGCCCGGGCCGAGTCCTCGCTCTTCGGCGATGGCCTATAATTCAAGCTGGTCCCACAGCACACAGGGTTAGACTCCCCGTGTCCCCACAAGCTCCCGAAAGGTTCTATACCCATGCCTGATCTCACTATTTACCTCATCGCGGCAGCGTTAGTCGTGTTTGTTATATTCCAGTTCCGTACCTCGCGCAAGCGCGCGAAGGAAACCGCGGCTCGCCAGGCAGCAATCGCCCCCGGCGTTGACATCATGACCAACTTTGGCCTCTACGGAACCGTCATTTCGATCGATGAAGATACCAACATCGCTTTGATCGAAACGACCCCCGGAACGGTGCTGAAGATCCACCGCCAGACGATACTCAAGGCCGTTGAGGAGGAGACCCCCGTCGCCGATGAGGTCGAGGAGATCGCGCCGACCGCAGAGCTCGACCAGGACAATGCGATTCCCGTCGGTGAACCCGAATTCGGTGAGCGCGTCGAGCCCGCCGTGTCGAAGCCTGCACGCAAATCTCCCAAGAATTCCGACAACTAATCGATAACCTGATGTGTGCTCGCGCGCGTCCTGCGCGCGAGCCTCAAGTGTGCCCATGGCAATTCGCCGCTGCACACGCGTAGAAAGCTGAGTCTCCCGTGGCAAGAACGACCCCGGTCAAAAAGGCCCTGAGGTCGCTGACCTGGCTTTTGATTATCGTTGCGGCCCTCACGGCCCTCAATGGCTACGCCGCGATCTTCGCCGGTGGATCGTGGGCTCCAAAGCTCGCTCTCGACCTCGAGGGCGGTACGCAGATCATCCTTACGCCGCAGGTCGCCAATGGCGCTGCCGCGCCGACGAGCGAGCAGCTCAACCAGGCCGTGTCGATCATCCGCCAGCGGATCGACGCGAGCGGTGTCTCCGAGGCGGAGATCAACACCCAGGGGTCGTCCAATATCGTCGTGTCGATTCCTGGCGTTGCGGATCGGGCAACAGTCAACCGCATCGAGTCCTCCGCCAAGCTCGAGTTTCGAGCCGTGCTCCAATCGGATGCCGCGCCGACAAGCGCTGTCGGTACCCCGTCCGGGACTCCGAGCCCGAGCACATCGCCCGCCGTGCCGCTTCAGTCGACCCCGAGCGTCAAGCCGAGCAACGGGAGCGACAGCGCCTACATCACACCGGCGCTGGCCAAGGAGTTCACCGACTTCAGCTGCGACAAAGTCGACTCGGTCGGCGCCAACGTTGCCGACCCGAAGAAGCCTCTCATCACCTGTGATAACAGAGGCGCTTTTAAGTACATTCTCGGACCGGTCGAGGTCGCCGGAGAGACGATCAGCAACGCCACCAACGGTCTGGTCTCGACCAGCCAGGGCGTGAGCACCGGGCAATGGGCCGTAAACATCGTGTT
>JAYTEZ010000142.1:0-3711 GCA_043734805.1 Microbacteriaceae bacterium | reverse complement strand
TGGTCGGCAAGTACATTGACCTGCCGGACGCCTACCTTTCGGTAACGGAAGCACTGCGCGCCGGGGGCTTTGCGCAGCAGACCAAGGTCATCATCCGCTGGGTCCCGTCGGACGAATGCGAGACACCGGAGGGTGCAGCGCGCATGCTGTCGGATGTCGACGGCATCTGTGTGCCAGGTGGGTTCGGCGTTCGGGGCATCGAGGGCAAACTCGGCGCGCTCAAGTTCGCCCGCGAAAACGGCATCCCGGCGCTCGGCCTCTGCCTCGGGCTGCAGTGCATGGTGATCGAGTACGCGCGCAATGTGGTGGGGCTTGTCGGCGCTTCATCGTCCGAGTTCGACCCGGAGACCGAGTTTCCGGTGATCGCAACGATGGCGGAGCAGGTGGACATCATTGCCGGAGGCGACCTCGGCGGCACGATGCGCCTTGGACTGTACCCCGCCGATCTCGCGGATGGCTCGATCGTCGCGACCATCTACGGGGAGCCGCTGGTCTCCGAGCGGCACCGTCACCGCTACGAAGTGAACAATGCCTACCGCGGACAGATCGCGGATGCCGGCCTCTGGTTCTCCGGGACCTCGCCGGATGGGCACCTCGTCGAGTTCGTCGAACTGCCGCGCACCGTGCATCCGTACTATGTCGGAACGCAGGCGCACCCGGAACTGCGCTCGCGGCCCAACCGTGCTCATCCGCTGTTTCAGGGACTCATCGATGCCGCGCTCCGGCGTCAGGAATCCAGCCGACTGTTCGAGGTGAAGGACGACGGTAGTGCCGACTGAGCTGGTCGACGATTCACTCGAGGTGACGGTGCACTCGAGCGAGCGGGTTTTCGAGGGGCGAGTCTGGGATATCCGCCGGGACCTGCTCGACTATGGCGACTCCGCCATCACGCGCGAGTACGTCGATCACACGGGGGCCGTGGCCATCCTCGCGCTTGACGAGCACGATCGCGTGCTGCTGATCAAGCAGTACCGGCATCCGATCGGCCTCCGCGACTGGGAAATTCCGGCCGGTCTGCTCGACATCGACGGGGAATCGCCGCTCATCGGGGCGCAGCGTGAGCTGGCCGAGGAAGCCGACCTGGTGGCGGATGACTGGCGCCTGCTGAGCGACTTCTTCACGTCCCCCGGGGGAAGCAACGAAGTTATCCGTGTCTATCTGGCCCGCGGCCTTAAGCCGACATCCGAGGCCTTCGACCGCACGGAGGAGGAGGCCGACCTCGAGAAGCGTTGGGCGGACCTCGACGATGTGGTTGCGTCGGTTCTCAATCGCACTGTCGGTAACTCGATCCTGGCGATCGCCGTGCTCACCGCGCAGGCCTCTCGCGCGGCGGGCTGGGTGAGCCTTGGCGACGCGGAATTGCCGTGGCCGCGGCATCCGAGGCTCCGCACTCGTGACTAACGAGCCGCCATCCGGCCTCGGCGGCCTGGCTCACGATGGCCTGGCTCCTGCTGGCATGGCTCTCGATCGGGCGGTCGACCGTTACCTGCGGCATGTCGCCATCGAGCGCGGTCTGTCGGTGAACACCGTCGCGGCCTATCGACGCGATCTGTCGAACTACCTGACTCTGCTGTCTGATCGCGGCGTTGCCAGCCCGGATGGCATCGCCAGGGCCGACGTTTCGGCCTTCGTGCAGCACCTTCGAACTCGACCGGGGAGCGCACTCACCGCGTCGTCGGTGGCCCGCATGCTCTCCTCGGTGCGCACCTTCCATCGCTTCCTGCTCGACGAGGGACTCGTTTCGACCGATGTCGCGACCGAGATCAAACCGCCGAAACTCGCCAGTCGGCTTCCGAAGGCCATCACCATCGATCAGATGGGAGCCGTTCTGGATGCCGCGAGCGGCGACGATGTCCAGTCGCTGCGTGACAGAGCGCTGCTCGAACTGCTCTACGCGACGGGCGCACGCATTTCGGAGGCGGTCGATCTCAACGTCGATGACGTCCTGGGTTCGGAGGGCGAAAGTGTTGACGTCGTTCGGCTGTTCGGCAAGGGTGGCAAGCAGCGCATCGTTCCGCTCGGCCGCTTCGCGCGGGTGGCAATCGACGCCTACCTCGTGCGTGCCCGACCGATACTTTCGGCGCGTGGCAGGGCGACGCCCGCCCTGTTTCTCGGTGCTCGTGGCCAGCGCGTGTCGCGCCAGAATGCCTGGTTGATCATTCGCGCCCGGGCCGAGCAGGCGAAGCTCGGGATCGAGATTTCGCCGCACACGTTCCGGCATTCCTTCGCGACGCACCTGCTCGCCGGTGGGGCGGATGTCCGGGTCGTGCAGGAGCTTCTCGGTCACTCATCCGTCGCCACGACGCAGCTCTACACTCTCGTAACCGCTGACACTCTGCGCGACATGTACACGACAGCGCACCCGCGCGCCCGCTGAGCCGCATGGCACGCCTGCGGGTCGCGCTCGGTTGCACCATCCGCTTGGGTAGAATCGTCTGAATCGGCGAGCGGCCGGCGACCAAGGTAAGGAATGTCGGGATGACAGCGAAGCGGGACGATTCGGTTGAAGAACTTCCCGGTTTCAAACTGGTCGCCAATGGCCCGACGGGTCGTCCGCGGACCAGTTTCCCGGAGCCGAAGCGACTCTCCTCCCACGGCCCCGCACGTTCGATCGCTCTCTGCAACCAGAAGGGCGGTGTCGGTAAGACCACCACCGCGATCAGTCTCGGCGCTGCGTTCGCCGGCTATGGTCGCCGGGTTCTCGCGATCGACTTCGACCCGCAGGGCGCGCTCTCCGCCGGACTCGGCGTGTCGACTCACGACGTGCCGAACATCTACGACCTCATGCTCGGAACCACGAAGGATGCGCACGACGCGATCCAGACCACTTCGACGTCGGGTCTCGATGTGATCCCGGCCAACATCGACCTTTCGGCCGCCGAGGTGCATCTCGTGAACGAGGTCGCACGAGAGCAGATCCTCGCTCGGGTGCTTCGACAGGTGAACGACGACTACGACGTCATCCTCATCGACTGCCAGCCGTCCCTCGGTCTTCTGACGGTCAATGCCCTCACGGCGAGCCACGGCGTGCTGATTCCTCTCGAATGTGAATTCTTCGCCCTTCGGGGTGTCGCGCTGCTCGTCGAAACGATCGACAAGGTGAAAGACCGGCTGAACCCGGCTCTCGAGCTCGACGGCATCCTCGCTACCATGTTCGACTCGCGGACCCTGCACTCCCGTGAGGTGCTCGACCGTGTGGTGGAGACCTTCGGTGACAGGGTGTTCGAAACCGTCATCAGTCGCACCGTGAAGTTCCCTGACGCCAGCGTCGCGGGTACCCCGATCACCGAGTTCGCACCCGACCACCAGGCGGCAGAGGCCTACCGACAGCTCGCCCGAGAGTTGATCTACCGTGGCGCTGTCGCCTAGCCCGGCACGCGAACTGGACGCGTCAGCGGACGAGCCGGTGTCGATCAACGGGCCGGAGGCATCCGGTTTTTCGGTCAGTCTCAGTAACTTCAGCGGACCATTCGACCTGCTGCTGTCCCTCATCAACAAGCATGAACTCGACATCACCGACATCTCGCTGAGCATCGTCACTGGCGAGTTCATCGCCTACCTTCGCCAGCTCGACACTTCGACCGAGCTCAGTGTGAGTTCGGGGGAGCTCGACCAGGCAAGCGAGTTTCTCGTGGTGGCGGCGACACTGCTCGACCTCAAGGTGGCGGGCCTCCTGCCGCAGGGGGAGCTGGTGGATGCCGACGACGTCGC
>JAYTEZ010000141.1:0-4538 GCA_043734805.1 Microbacteriaceae bacterium | reverse complement strand
GCGGAGGGTGGCACCACCGTCATCCTCCAGCGTGCGGAACCCTGATCATGCCCTCCTGGGCGACGCTTGCGAGCAGCAGTCCGTCACGAGTGAAGATGCGACCGAGAGACAGACCGCGGCCACCGGTCGCGTTGGGAGACTCCTGAACGTAGAGCAGCCACTCGTCGACACGGCCGAAGCGGTGGAACCACATGGCGTGATCCAGGCTCGCAACCTTCAGGCCCGGCGTCGCCCAGGCCACTCCGTGGCGACGCAAGATCGGTTCGAGGAGCGAGTAATCGCTGGCATAGGCGAGGGCAGCGCGATGCAGGTTGGGGTCGTCGGGCAGTGTGCCCGTTGCCTTGAACCACACCGCCTGGTGCGCGACGCGCGGTCCATCGACGGAGAGGAAGATCGGGGAGGCCACGTGCCGGATGTCGAATGGGCGGGTCGTCGACCAGGACCTGGCGATCGGATGCTCGAGGTCGCCAAGAACCTCGATTGCGCTCGGGAGGTCGTCAGGCTGAGGCAGATCGTTCGGCATCGCGACCTGGTGTTCGAGACCCTCGTCGACATCCTGGAATGAGGCGATCATCGACAGGATGGGCTGGCCGCCCTGGTAGGCCTGGGTGCGCCGGGTGGAGAACGAGCGTCCATCGTGGATTCGGTCAACCGAGAAGGTGATCGGGAGGCTGGTGTCGCCCGGCCGCAGGAAATACGCGTGCATCGAATGCGCGAACCGATCATCGCCGATCGTGCGCTGCGCGGCAACGAGTGATTGCGCGAGAACCTGTCCGCCGAACACCCGACCGAGCGCTGACCACTGGCTCTGTCCGATGAAGATGTCTTCGTTCGTTCGCGCCTGCGTTGTGGTGAGATCGAGGGCCTCGAGCAAGCTGGCGAGAGGGTCGGTCATGGTGGCTCCCGTCATCCTGAGGCATCCGGTGCGGCGGCTAACCCCCGCGCACCTATAGTTTAGAGACCAGATGAGCCAGACATTCTCCCTTGTTGACTCCCTCTCGCTCGGCGATTTGCAGGTCTACCTCAGTCGTGCCGGGCGCGTGGAAGACGGTTCCGTGCGCCTGATTGCTGGCTCCGGGGTGCTCGCCGTCTACGTTGCTGTGCTGCATCCGTCCGGCCTGCTCGACGAGAGCCCGACCGTGCTCGGCCTTCGCACCTTCGCCCTCACCGCCACCGATTCGTTCGATGCTGTCGTGCCGGTTCGATCGTTGCTGGAACGCCTCGCCCGCCTGCAGTCCGAGATTGTCGATCCGACCGCTGCGGTCACGGTCAACCTGCCGATGCAGGTCAACACGGTGACCTGGTCCGCGATTTCACCGCCCCGGGGCGGCTGGAAAGTGCTCGAAGGGGTCGACGGATCGGCGCTTGAGTCCGTAGCGAAGGCCGGCATCGACGAGGTTGCGGCCGCGATTCCCGTGGGAACCGGCGAGCAGCTCGTGCAACGGGTGCGGTCTGAGGTGTGGGGGCGCCCGATCGCCGGGCTCGAATACGTGCCGGCCGGAGCAGCCTTCGCCGCGCTCTCGCTGGGGTTTCTGGGCGGACCGGATGCCGTGCGCATCTTCGAAACCGGACCGTGGACCCGGCTGTCGACCGAGCGCGGACACGTTCTCGTCAAGCGGCGCGCGTGGAGCCTGCAGCGCTAGACGCACGCGGTCCTGCCGTCGATTAGCGTCGATCCACCGATTGCCCGACCCGCGCCCGCCGCAACCGCGCAACCGCGCAGAGAAAATCCACCCGCCGAGGCGCCGCCCTGCCGGGCCGCCCAAGTTTGACCCGTTGTGTCGGCTCGGCCGTTCGACATTCGCTTTCGGTCCCTTCGGAAATTCAGGAGAACGGCTTCAAGTTTGCGCGAATCGGATCGAAATCGCGGTCTATGGACAGCAGTATCCTGAATTTCCGACGCGCGGCGGGACGTGGGGGGAGCAGGTGGCGCAGGAGCGCTCCTGCTGGTGACGTGACAGCTGCGCCCGCGGATGCGCTGGCTGAGTGCTTCGGCCGCGTGACCGGTCGGAAATGCAGGAGAGCGGCATCAAATCTAGGCGAATCGGATCAAAATCGCGGTGTGACGACCGCAGTATCCTGCATTTCCGACGCGCGGTGTGACGACCGCAGTATCCTGCATTTCCGACGCGCGGTGTGACGACCGCGGTATCCTGCATTTCCGACGCGCGGCGGGAAGCGGTGCAGCGGGAAGCGGTGGAGCGGGAAGTGCTGCGGCGGGCGGGGTGACGCGTCAGGTGCGCCTGCGGATGCGCTGGCTGAGTGCTTCGGCCGCGTGACAGGTCGCGATCCCCAGGCGCCTCCACTGTTGTTCGTCGATTGCTGCTGCTCGGAATGTGAGCCCGACTGCCGCCGCCGGATAACCGTTGTGGTCGTGCACCGCCGCCGCGACCGAGCCGTACTCCAGCGTGATGTCGCCGTTTTCTACCGCCCAACCGCGGTTCCGCGTTTCGGCGAGGATCAAATCCAGCGCTTCCGCCGACGTCGGACCCGGGCCAGCCCGGGTCACCAGCCCGTGTCCGGCCGGGTAACTCGCCCGCAGTTGGGCGTGCGGAATACTGGCGAGCATCGCTCGGCCGGTCGCGGTGAGGTGTGCGGGCAGGCGCACTCCAATGCTCGTCACCACGGCAGGTGCCTGGCGGGCGGACACCTTCGACGCATAGAGCACGTCGAGATGTTGAAGCACCCCCAGGTGGGCAACGATCGGCATCCGGGTTTCGGCGACGAGCCGCTCGAGCACGGGCTGGGCGAACCGTGCGAGGGTGTGCGTGCTCAGCGCCGAGGTTCCGATTTCGGTGACGAGACCGCTGAGTGCAAACGCCTGGTCTTCGGGAAAGTGCACGAGGAATCCCTCATCCTGAAGTACCCGGATGAGGTGGTAGGTCGTCGAGCGGGGGATGCCGAGATCCCGGCTGATGGTCGACGCCCGGACCGGCCCGCTGTGGCCGGCGAGGTATTTCACGATGCGCAGGGTGAAGGTAGCGGCAGGAACGGCAGTCAATATCTCCCTCATTGTCTGGTATCCCAGACATCTTATTGTGTAGAACGCTGCGATACTCGGTCACTCGGCGCTCTAATGGAGCCATGGATATGGTCGAGATCGGCACGGGACCCGTGAACTTTGCCGAAGTCGTGGCGGTGGCCAGGCACAGCGCGAAGATTCGCCTTGGTGAGGATGCCGTGGCCGCCATGGCCGCCAGTCGAGCCGTTATCGAAACTCTCGCCTCCGACAGCCGTCCGCACTACGGCGTTTCGACCGGCTTCGGGGCCCTCGCCACCAAGCAGATTCCGGTGGCACAGCGCGCGCAGTTGCAGCGTTCACTCATTCGCAGTCATGCCGCAGGGTCCGGTCCGGAGGTCGAGCGTGAGGTCGTGCGCGCCATGATGCTGCTTCGGCTCTCGACTCTTGCGACCGGCCGAACGGGGGTTCGCATTGTCGTCGCCGAGACCTATGCTGCGGCGCTCAACGCCCGGATTACCCCGGTTGTCCTGGAGTACGGCAGCCTCGGTTGTTCGGGAGACCTGGCACCGCTGGCGCACTGCGCGCTCGCACTTCTCGGTGAGGGTGAGGTTCGGGATGCCGCTGGCACGTTGATGCCCGCAGCCGACGCGCTGGCCTCAGCGGGTATCCCGCCCCTAATCCTCTGCGAAAAGGAGGGTCTCGCTCTCATCAACGGAACGGATGGCATGCTCGGCATGCTCATCCTCGCCATTACCGACCTTCGAGCGCTCGTGACCACCTCCGATCTCGCGGCGGCGATGAGTGTAGAGGGGCTGACCGGCACCGACGCCGTCTTCGCGGCGGACCTGCAGGAGCTCAGGCCGCATCCGGGCCAGCGTGACTCCGCGGCCAACATGCGTGCCGTTCTCGCCGGCTCACCCATGATCGGCAAGCCGCAGGGTTTCACTCGCGTGCAGGATGCCTACTCGCTGCGCTGCGCACCGCAGGTGCATGGGGCGGTGCGCGACACGATCGACCACGCGGCCACGGTCGCCGGGCGTGAGCTGGCCGCAGCGATCGACAACCCGGTGGTGACGATGGATGGCCGCCTCGAGTCCAACGGAAACTTCCACGGTGCGCCCCTCGGCTACGTTCTCGACTTCCTCGCCATCGTGAGCGCGGACCTCGCGAATATGAGCGAGCGACGCACCGACCGCTTCCTCGACGTGTCACGAAACCACGGACTCAACGCGTTCCTCGCCAACGACCCGGGCGTCGACTCCGGCCACATGATCGCCCAGTACACCCAGGCGGGAATCGTGAGCGAACTGAAGCGTCTGGCCGCACCGGCGAGCGTGGATTCCATCCCGACTTCGGCGATGCAGGAAGATCATGTCTCGATGGGCTGGAGCGCCGCCCGCAAGCTCCGCAAGTCGATCGATGGCCTGAGTCGGGTGATCGCGATCGAGCTGCTGACCTCCGCGCGCGCGATGGACCTGCGAGCGCCGATACGACCATCGGATGTCTCGGCGGCGGTAGTCGCGCGGCTGCGCACCGTGATCCCGGGGCCGGGCACCGACCGCTATCTCGCCCCCGA
>JAYTEZ010000140.1:0-5163 GCA_043734805.1 Microbacteriaceae bacterium | reverse complement strand
CGGAGCATCCGTCGAAGGGTCGGGGCAACGGCAATGTCGAGGGCCGCGAGAGGCTCGTCCAACAGCAGAAGCTGCGGGTTGGACGCGAGCGCCCGCGCGATCGCCACCCGTTGCGCCTGGCCGCCGGAGAGCCGGGCCGGCCTGCTCGCGGCGAGATCGCTGGCCTCCACCTCGGCAAGCCAGCCGTGCGCCGTGGCGCGAGCGGCATCCGTGGTCTCGCCGGCGCTCTTCGGCCCGAACGCGACATTGTCGAGCACGCTGAGGTGCGGAAAGAGCAGCGGTTCCTGGGCGAGAAGAGAGACCCCGCGCCGGTGCGGCGGCACCCACCGACCTCGGGATCCCGCGGCAGCCTCGAACAGGATCGTGTCGCCCCACCGGCCACGGCCGACATCCGGTTTCAGCAGGCCGGCGATGATGTCGAGAAGCGTCGACTTGCCAGCGCCGTTGGGCCCGAGAATCGCGAGGGTCTCGCCCTCTTCGACCTCGAGGGAAACGTCGAAGCCGCGCGCGGCAACCCGTGCCTGAATAGCGAGCGTCACGGGGTCGGCCGCGGTTCGCGACGAGCGAGGCGACCGATGGGGGCCGTGCGCAGGGTCAGGCCAACGACGAGCACGGAGACCAGCACCAACACGAGCGACAGGGCGACCGCGGCATCCGGATCCGTTTCGCGCTGCAGGTAGATCTCGAGCGGCAGCGTTCTCGTCACCCCCTGCAGGCTGCCGGCGAAGGTCAGCGTTGCCCCGAACTCACCGAGCGCCCGCGCGAACGACAGCACCGCACCGGAGGCAAGCGCGGGGAGCACGAGCGGGAGGGTGATCCGTCTCAACACGGTCGTCGGTCGTGCCCCGAGCGTCGCGGCGACGGCCTCGTAGCGGGTGCCGGCGACGCGCAGCGCCCCCTCGAGACTCAGCACGAGAAAGGGAAGCGCGACGAAGGTCTGGGCGAGGATGACGGCGGTCGTCGAGAACGCGATCGGGATGCCGAGCACCGTGAGCGTCTGACCGAGCAGTCCCTGCCGACCGAACGCCGCCAGCAGGGCGATGCCTCCGATGACGGGCGGGAGCACGAGCGGCAGCAGAACGAGGGTGCGGAGCAGTTGCTGCCCGGGGAATTCGATTCTTGCGAGCACGAGTGCCATCGGCACGCCGAGCAGGATGCAGAAAGCGGTCGCCGCGGTGGAGGTTCGCAGGCTCAACAGCAGGGCCGCGACCGAGGATTCGGAGGTCACGAGCGTCACGAAGCCGCCCCAGTTGACCCGCGTTGCCATGGCGACGAGTGGCAGCAACACGAATGCCGCACCGACGGACGCGACCACGATTATCCAGCGCGGGAGCGCGCGGAATTCCGCCGAACGGCGCATCGGACGTTCCTCCATTACGGGGTGCCGAAACCCGCGGACCTGAGCACAGACCGCCCGACCGGCCCGGTCACGTAGCCGATGAATGCGCTGGCGAGCCGTGCGTTCGTGTTGGTCCTGAGCGCCGCCACCGTCAACGTGTTCACGGCCGTGCCGGACTCGGCGAAGGTGATGCCGGTGACGCTGGAGCCCGCGGCCCTGACGTCGGTCTGATAGACGAGCCCCGCATCCGCTTCACCTGAGGACACCTTGCCGAGCACATCGGTGACAGATGATTCCTCGCTCACCGGCGTGAGCATGACACCGGTTGCCCGCTCCACCGCGACGGTGGCCGAGCCGCACGGCACCTGGGGAGCGCAGATGACCGTCCTGACACCCGCCCGTGCGAGGTCGGCGAACGTTCTGATCGCGGCCGGGTTGCTCGGGGGAACCGCGATCTCGAGCACGTTCGTCGCGAAGTCAGCCGGAGAACCGTCGACGAGGCCCGCGGTCGTGAGCTTCGCCATGTTTTTCGTGTCGGCCGAGGCGAAGACATCGGCGGGAGCTCCGGCCGTGATTTGCGTTACGAGGTCGGACGATCCGGCGAAACTCGTCGTGACGGTAACTCCGGGGTGTGTCGCCTCAAACTTCTTCGCGAGCTCGGTAAAAGTTCCCCTGAGGGAGGCCGCGGCGAAGACTGTGATCGAACCGGTAAGGGCGCCGGTCGGGTTCGCGGACGGTGACGTCACACCCGGTTCGCCCGTCGAACCGGTTTCGCCCCTCGAGCACGCCGCGGTGCCGATGATGACGGATGCCGCGATCGCGAGCACCGCGATGGAACGGATCTTCATGGCTTTCCCGCCGGGGTCTCGACGATGACGGTCGTCGCTTTCACCACGGCGATAGCGACGGAGCCGAGCTCGAGACCAAGCTCGCGCACGGCCTCGCTGCTCATCAGGGAGACAACCCGGTGTTGACCGCACTGCAGTTCCACCTGGGCCATGACCGTGTCCATGATGATGTTGGTCACGAGCCCGAGAAATTGGTTGCGGGCGGAGCGGCCGACGCCCGACGGATCATCCGGAAGCACTGAGTGTTCACGAGCCAGGGTGGCCAGGGCGAGTCCGTCGACAACGGCTCGTCCCGAATCATCCTTCTCACTCCGAAGCACCCCGTTATCGATCCAGCGGCGCACGGTGTCGTCACTCACGCCGAGGTAGAGGGCGGCTTCTTTTATCCGAATTTGCGGCATAAAGTCTACTATATCTCCGTTTTAACGGATGAATCATGCGATCTGCGGGGCGACTGGCAGAATCGACAGCATGCAGGAATTGTCGACGCCCGAGCGGACGGCGCGGTTTGCGCGACAGCTCATCCTGCCCGGATTCGGGCCCGATGCGCAGGGTCGTCTCGCCGCCGCTCGCGTGCTGGTGATCGGCGCCGGCGGGCTCGGAAGTGCGGTGATCCCGGCCCTCGCCGCGGCCGGTGTCGGCACAGTCGGAATAATCGACGATGACCGGGTCGAGCTCGGCAACCTGCACCGCCAACTCATTCATGGGCTCGCGGATGTCGGTCGAAGCAAGGTGCGGTCCGCGGCCGGTGCCGTGTCCGCCATCGACCCGGCAACGGTCGTCTGCACGTTCGAGAAGCGACTGTCGTCGGACAACGCGCTCGCGCTCTTCGCCGACTACGATCTCGTGCTCGATGGCAGTGACAATTTTCCCACCCGCTACCTCGCCAATGACGCCGCCGCCCTCACCGGCATTCCGCTGGTCTGGGGAGCGGTGTCGCAATACGCCGGCCAGGTCGGCGTTGCCTGGGCGGATCGCGGGCCACAGTACCGGGATCTCTTTCCCGCTCCACCGAAACCTGGCGTCGTGCTGTCCTGCGAAGACGGCGGCGTGCTCCCGACCGTGTGCGAGGTGATCGGCGCGATCATGGCCACCGAGGCGATCAAGATCCTGACGGGCGTCGGAACACCTCTGCTTGGCCGCGTGACGACCTTCGATGCTCTCACCGGCGCATTCCGCGAACTCTCCTACGAGCGCGACCCGTCCGCCGCTCCCATTCGCGAGCTCATCGACTACGAGCTGTTTTGCGGGGGTGCGCCGTCCCGCGATTCGGTCACCCCAGCGGAGCTCGCAGCGGAGCTCGCTGGCGAAATCTCCGGCGGCCGTTCGCTCACCCTGCTCGACGTGCGCGAGCCCTGGGAGGCGCAGGTTGCCAGTCTGCCGGGCGCGCTTCTGGTTCCGCTCGGGTCGCTCGAGGCCGCGATCGGCGGCCTGGATCTGGAGGACCCGATCGTCGTGTACTGCCACCACGGCATCCGGTCGGCCCGGGCTCTCGAGCTTCTGAAGCTCGCCGGATTCACGACCGCACGACACCTCGAGGGCGGCATCGACGCCTGGTCACGCCGCATCGACCCGACACTGGCACGGTATTGATCATGAGCAACCACGAGCATCCACCCACCTCGGTGGACGAGCACGCGGCACTCGTGCGGGACCTGCTCGACCCACTGTCGTCACGCGCGACCGAACGCGTTCCCCTCGCCGACGCGCTCGGCAGGATGACTGCGAGTGCCGTGCTCTCCCCGGTCGATCTGCCCCTGTTCCGAAACTCGCAGATGGACGGGTTCGCGGTCGTCGCGGCCGACCTGCAGACGATTCCGGCCACGCTGCCGATTGTCGGCGAGATTGCGGCCCGAGCGGGGCAACCGCCGGCGCTGCAGCCAGGAACCGCGGTGCGCATCATGACCGGAGCCGTGGTGCCGGACGGCGCGGATGCCGTGGTGCCGAAAGAGGACACCGCTACCGAGCTCGGCTCCTCCCTGGACGGGGCCTCGGTCACCATTCGTCGTGCCCGCTCGGTCGGCGACAACGTGCGCGACCGCGGAAGCGACCTGCGTGCCGGGGAGCAGCTGCTGCCGGGCGGTCTTCGACTCGGTTCGCGTCACCTCGCCGTGCTGGCGGCCGCCGGACTCGGAACAGTCGAGGTGAGCGCACGGGTGCGGGTCGCGATCATCACGACGGGCGCAGAGCTCATCGCACCCGGCGAAGCGGTGACCATTGGCCAGGTCTACGACGCGAATTCGGTGGCGCTCGTCGCCGCGGTGCAGGCGACCGGAGCTTCGGTGGGGCCGACTCTTCGGGTCGGCGACGACCACGAAGCGATGCTCGCCGCGCTGCGGGACGCTGCGGCGAACGCCGATCTCATCGTCACCTCCGGCGGAATTTCGATGGGCGATTACGAGGTCGTGCGCGAAGTGCTCGAGCCGCTCGGCGGCACGGTCGGTCACATCGCGATGCAGCCCGGAGGCCCGCAGGCGACCGCGGTATTCGAGGGTGTGCCGGTCATCAGCTTCCCCGGAAACCCGGTGAGCACGCAACTCTCGTTCGAAGTGTTCGTCGCGCCGATCCTGCGCCAATTGGCCGGACTTCCCGCAGCGCAGCGCCGGTCGCTGTCACTGGTAAGCGATGCTCGATCCGTCGCCGGCAAGCGACAGTTCCTGCGCGGACGGGCGCTCGACGGTGACAGAGTGCAAGTCGTCTCCGGGCCGGGATCTCACCTCGTTGCCGGGCTGGCGGCATCCGATCTGCTCATCGACATCCCTGCCGAAACGACCGAATTGAAAGCGGGCAGCACCGTGGAGACCTGGACACTGTGAGCGGACTCAGTCACCTCGATTCCGACGGCCGTGCCCGCATGGTCGACGTCGGCGACAAGGCCGTGACCGCACGCACCGCGACCGCCAGCGGGCGCCTGAAGACGCGACCGGATGTGGTGGCACTCGTTCGAGCCGACGACCTGCCCAAGGCCGATGTGCT
>JAYTEZ010000139.1:0-3368 GCA_043734805.1 Microbacteriaceae bacterium | reverse complement strand
ATCATCACCTGGCTGGAAGCCAATATGCCCGATGCAGTACCTGCTGCCATGTCGGCGTGGCAGTGCTTCGTTCCCTACCAGGAGGACCCGCACGCGTATGCCCGAAGCACGAGACTGGTCCCGGAGACGTGCGAACCCGACGTGATTGCTCTGCTGGTTGAGATGAGGCGACGCACCAGCGATCTAGCGCGCAACGACGAGGAGGCCTTTAACGCTGCGCAGAACGCCGAAGTCGCAGCAGACGCCGAGCATTACTACCGCATCATGGTGCGCGGCGATCGTGAATCCTGGAACATCCGTGACTACCACATGGCGGACACGATCGATCGCTTGGCGCAGCACCATGGGCCAGCGTCGAAAGGCCTGATCTGGGAGCACAACACTCATGTTGGCGATGCCCGGGCCACCGACATGGCTGGCGACGGGCTCGTCAATGTCGGACAGCTGGTGCGAGAGCGGCACGCAGACGACGGAGTAGCCCTGGTCGGGTTCGCGTCGCATCGGGGCACGGTGCTTGCCGCGGAAGCGTGGGGTGCACCGGAAATCGCGTTTCCCGTTCCCGAGGCCCGTCGCCCAAGCCACGAGGATCTCCTCCACCTCGCGCTCGGTCAGCCTTCGGTGCTCGTGTTCGGCAATGAACGATCCGGCCCCTGGCTCTCTGCGTGGCTTGGCCATCGAGCAATCGGTGTGCTCTACCAGCCGCAACACGAGCAAGGAAACTACGTGCCGACGTGCATGGGCGCGCGTTATGACGCACTCTTCTGGTTCGAGCAAACCGAAGCGTTGTCACCGCTGCATCACGAATGCCCTCCCGGCGAGCCCGAGTTCGAGACGGAACCCACCGGGTTCTAGGAGCACGTGGTGTGGACCTCTCACCGCGCAGGTTCACGTTTGGCCAGATCTGTCAAATTCGCACCTGTCGCTGCCGGTTCCCGCGCCAGCGGGCTAGCGACTAGACCGGGAAGCGAACACTTGCCGCGACCGGGCCGCCGCCGGGAACGTCTGGAGAACGCACCGCGAGCACCCTCGCGCCCGACAGCAGGGCGCGACGGAGAATCTCATCGACCACGCCATAGTTCGAGGCGTCGTCCTCGGCACTGAGGGTGATGGCGCCGCTCTCCTCGTCGAGGTAACCCGGGATCCGCTGGTCGATGTCGACGAACAGAGTGTCGATCGCCTTGTAGGTGGCGGCCCTGGCGACATCGCTCAGATCGGTGACCGCCTTGCCGCTCGAGGCGCTCTCCTCGAACCGATCCTTGAGAGCGGCCAGTTCCACGGCGTACAGCTGATCCAGAATGGGCCGGGCCGCCGCCGCGAGCTCCTCGTCCGAGCGCTCCTCCGGATTGCCGGCAATCACCGCGTCGCTGAGGTGCGGATAGCTCGAAACAGAACGATAGATGCTGGCGAGCGGCTCGGCCGCGGCGATGATGAACGGTCGATCCGAAGTGGCAAGAACCGGACGCAGTGCGCGATCGATCGCCTGGGAGTACTCAAGCATGCGCACCTTCGGATCCTCGGAGGTCAGAAGGTGGCCGAGCGCGCCACGATCATTGGTCAGATCCAATGCGATCTCGCTGACCAGGTCGCGCGGCAGCTCCGGGACGGCCACCTCGGCGGCCGGAAGGTCGGCGGAAATCTCGACGAGCCGCACCGAATTCTGTGCGAGCGCCAGGATGAACGCCGACTGCGGGAATGTCAGTGCGCGCAGCAGCGGCTTGATGTAGAAGCGGTCCGAAACCTCGGTCGCCCCGGTGAGCTTGTTCGGCAGCCGGTAGGTCTCACGCATCGTGCCATTCACGAAGAGCGCCAGGCTGGTCGACTGGAGGCGCCAGAAGTCACTATCCTCCAGAAGCTCGTTCACCGCCGAGGTGATCGAGGCGACGAGGTGCTCGTCCGCTCCGGCCGCCTCGAGCTGGTCAGTGGCCGTTCGAAGCTGATTCTTCAGTTCGATACGCGCGATATCCGAGCCGGCAGGCATCGGAGTCGCCTGAACATAAATGGAAACGCATCCCGCCTCGCGAATTGCCGCCAACCTCTCGACATCGCTGCGGATTGGAATATCGGTGTGCTGCATTTCGAACTCCATCACTAGAAGCTGACATCGACCAAGTGCCGACGGAATCGGTTCGATGAACCCGTTCCGTCTGCAAGTCTAGGCAGAGAAATGTCAACCAAACAGGCTGAATCTTCCTCCTTCAAGCGCCAGCGGTCGCGCGGCCCAATGGAAAGTCGCGAGTCTGACCAGGCGACAGAACCTTCTGCTGGCCCTCGACCACGATACGGATCGGCGAGGCACCGCCGGCGCTCAGGTGCAGGCGCAGGGTGGTCGCGGTCACTGTAAGCCGGATCGGCTGTTCACGGTAATTGATAGTGAAGGACACTTCGGCGAGCTCCGCCGGGAGCACCGGATGCAGCCAGAGCATGTCGTCGCGGAATTCGAGCCCGGTGTAGCAGCGCACAACCATGTCCACAGAGCCGGCCATTGCACCGAGATGGATACCTTCGCGAGTTGTGCCGCCCTGTCCGTCGACCAGGTCGCTCCCCAGTGCCTGAGTCAGGAACTCCCAGGAACGCTCACGATCGCGGCGGGCCTCCACCCAGGAGTGCACGACGTTGCTGAGCGTCGACCCATGGGTGGTGCGGGAACCGTAGAATTCGACCGTGCGCACGATTGCCTCCGGCGGAAGCGAGTACCCCATCTCCTGCAGGAGGTCGCGCAGCTCTTCAGCCGAGAGCAGGTAGAGCAGCATGAGTACGTCGGCCTGTTTTGCGAGCCGGTAGTTGTTTGTGCTGTCCCCTTCGGCGTCGAGGATCAGATCCAGGCGGCGAATGGAACCGTACCGGGCCCGGTACGCGTCCCAATCGAATTCAGGGAGATTCTCGTAGCCCTCGAACTGACTGATGACGCCGTCGTCGTGGAAGCACACTCGCAGCCGACGACTGATCTGATCCCACCGGTCGACCTCACCCGGTCGCAGTCTGAGCCGATTCCAGAGCGGACGGCAATAGCGTCCTTCGAGCAGAGACACCGTCTCGACCGCACGGCGCAGCACCCACGCGGTCATGACATTGGTGTACGCATTGTTCCGAAGCCCCTGCCCGGGCGCGCCGGGGTAACCGTCATGGAACTCGTCCGGGCCCATCACGCCACCGATATCGTAACGGTGGGTGGCCGCGTCGTAGCTGGTCAGGCTGGCGAAAAATCGTGCGACTTCGAGCAGCAGCTCGGCGCCCTGATGGATGAGGAATTCCGTGTCACCGGTGGACTGGTAGTACTGCCATACGCTGTAGGCGATGGCGAGGCCAACATGCCGCTGATGATGGGAATTGTCGGGCATCCATTGTTCATTGCGCATGTTGTAAAGCTC
>JAYTEZ010000138.1:0-4641 GCA_043734805.1 Microbacteriaceae bacterium | reverse complement strand
CGGCCAGCGCGCTCGTGGAGTCGGCGCGTTACCGGCCGCGGGACTTGCGTGGACGCTGGGGGCGTTGCGCTGCCGTTCGACGGGTCGGCTGCGCCCGTGACTTCGATTCCGTGGCTGGCTGCTGGGCGGGCGTCGGCTGGGCGGGCGAGCGAGAGCTGTGTGCCGTGCGCCCGCGAACAATGCCGACGAACTCTTCGATCTGTGGGGTGGTCGCCTCCTCAAGCCAGGCGAGGGCGATGTGGGTCTCCTCCGCATCCGTTACCGGGCGAGCGATGACATCCTTGCGCGCGTGCAGCCGGGCGAGCGACTGCGGGAGCACCAGGATGCCGCCGCCCACAGCAACGAGTTCGACGGCATCCGCACTCGACAGCGAATCCGGCACCCGGTCTTCGGTGGCCAGATCGGCGAGCGTCACTGTCGCGAACAGGGACACCGGATGATCCTTCGGCACGACGACGACCGGCGTCTCCGTGTACAGCGGGATGACGCTCAGGCCGTCCCGCTCGATCGGCAGCCGCACAAAACTGACATCGGCCCGTGCTTCGCGAAGCACGCTGACCTGAGTCTCACCGTCAACGGGAACGAAGGCGAGCGGGATGTCGCGGTGCCGCTCGGCCCAGGCGCCGGTCCAGCGGGTGAGAGTGACGCCCTCCGCGAAGGCGATGGTGAAGGGGACGGGCGCGGTGTCCACGGTCATCCTTCCCTCGGCCCCGCCTGAAGCGGCCGGGCTCTCAGGCTACGCTGAACGGATGACGTCGACGAAATCTCCTCAGACCATGAAACCTGCGACGGCTGCCCAGAAACTCGGAGTACACCTCCCGGCGACGCCCGACGCCTTCCAGCAGGAACCAGTCTCGCGCGATCAGCTCAACGACCTGATCGCCAACCCGCCGACCTGGCTGGTCGAACTGCGACGGACCGGGCCGCATCCGCGTCCGGTCGTCGCGCACAAACTCGGCATCTCGAACGCGGGACTCGCGCGCGGGGAGGTTACGGAGCCGCTCACGTCCGACGAGATCACCGAGTTGCTGAAGCAACCGCCCGCCTGGCTCGTACGCGAGCGCGCAACGCATGCCGCGGTCAACGAGGAAAACGCGCGAGTCAAGGCGCTCAAGGCCTACAAACGATCGCTCGAGAAGAAAACCCCGACGACTCGTTAGACGAGGGGAGCAACGCGGCACGACCCTGCCGAACCTTACAGGCCGCTGTAGGCGTGCAATCCCTTGAAGTACAGGTTGACGATCGTGAAGTTGAACATGACCGCGGCGAACCCGATGATCGCGAGGTACGCCGAGCGTGAGCCGCGCCATCCGCGGGTCGCACGGGCGTGAATGTAGCCGGCAAAAATGGTCCAAATGATGAAGGTCCAGACCTCCTTGGTGTCCCAGCCCCAGTAGCGGCCCCAGGCATGTTCGGCCCAGATCGCGCCGGCCATGAGGGTGAAGGTCCAGAAGACAAAGCCGACCACGATCACGCGGTAGGCCAGCGTCTCGAGTTTCTCGGCATCCGGCATGGTGTCGAGAAATGTGAGGCCCGCGAACTTCTTTGCCTCGCGCCGCGTCTGGATGAGTTGCACGAGCGAGAGACCCGCTCCGATCGCGAAAAACGCGGTGCCGAGGGTCGCGACGAAGACGTGGATCACCAGCCAGTACGACTGAAGGGCCGGCGGCAACGGAATTACGTTGACATAGAAACCGACCGTGCCGAAGCCGAGCACGATGAGCGCAAAGCCGGTGATATAGGCGCCGAGAAACCGCAGGTTCTGCCACAGCTGTACGACGATGAAAACGCCGACGATGATCACGGATGCCGTGAGCGAGAACTCGAACATGTTGGCCCACGGCACGCGGTGGGCCGCGACACCGCGAAGCACTGTACCGACCACGTGCAGTGCCCAGCCGAGGATCGTCAGCGAGAAGGCGACCCGCTCGAACCGGCCCGATGGCCGCTGGACCGCGGGCGGTACCGTGGTGGCGCGCTCGAGCGTGGCCGCACCGCCCACACCGCTGAGTTGCCCCACCCGCGCAGCCGGAATCACCGCCGTGGGAGCCGGCGCCTCCGCCGACCGCCTGGCAAGGTCGAGCGTGAAGGCGATGAACGCGAACAGGTAAACAGCCATCGCCGAGTAGATTGCGATGAGGGAATACGACGCCAGGGTTACGGTCACGATGTCAGCCTAAGCCCGAGTCGCTGGGAGTGCCGCTTGGCGATTTCGCCGACGGCGGCCTCGAGCCCCGGATCCTCCCCGCGGGCGAGACCGGCGTATTCGAGTCGCAGTTTTCCGTCGGCCAGCTCGATGGCCTTGACCCACACTCGGCGGCGCGGAATGAAGAGCGAGGTGAGCAATCCGCCGAGAACGCAGATGGCGAAGAACAGCACCCAGCCCTGGGTTGGGTCGCGATGCACATCGAGCGATGCGAACCGAGGGACGCTCTTTTCGCGGTTGCCCGTATCGGACTTCGGGGCGGTGTTGTCGAAGGTGATCGTGCCGAGTCCGCCCGGGATAGCCGCCGACTCGCCCGGTTTGAGTTTGATGGCGGCCACCGCGGATTTCCGCCCCGCGATCTCGGTCATTTTGTCGGTGTCGAGCGAATACACGGACTTCGGAACGCCCTTATCGATGCCGAGATCTCCCTTATAAACAAAGAGCGAGAGCTCGGGGTTGCGCAGGTCGGGATGGGTCGAGGCGAGTGCGCCCGTGGCCAGGCTCGCGGCGGTTGGATAGAAAAAGCCGCGCATGCCGATCTGCGATGCGAGGCCATCCGGAATCTTCACGACGCCGAGAGAGGTGAGGTTCGCGTCCTGCGGAAGGAAGGGAACCGCCTCGGTGAAGACGATGTTGCCCTCGGGATCTTTCACCGTGATCTTCGGCGCGTAACCGTTACCGAGCAGATAGATCTCGTTGCCACCGATGCGCAGCGGGTCGTTGACCTTGATGACCGCCGTGCTCGCCGTGCCCGCACCGTCGTAGGTCGTCACTTTCGCGGCGTAGTCGATTGGCTGGCCGTAGGCGTTCAGATTCTGTTCCTCATACCTGACCGAAAAATCATTCAGGATGAGTCGATACGGCGCCAGGTCGGAGTCGGCGAAGAAACGCCCGGGAATGAAGGAGTCGAAGGTGAGCCGAACGTTTGCGAACGCCTGGCCAACCACCAGCACCTTCTGGCCGGTGTAACCGAAGCCACCACCGACACCAACCGACACCAGGATGCCGATGAGAGCGATGTGGAAAACCAGGTTGCCGGTCTCCCTCAGATAACCACGCTCGGCGGAGGCCGAAAGCTCCCCGCCCGAGGACTCCCCGAATAACCGCACCCGGTAGCCGGACTTGCGCAGCACGGCGCGAGCCGATTCGACCGCGGAGGCCGCCGTGATGGGGGCGCCAGCGGCATCCGTCTCGCCCGCAACGACCTCGAACGCGCTAAACGCACTCAGCCGCTCGAGCCTGGCCGGCGTCTTCGGCGGCTGGGACGCCAGCGCCTTGATGTGGTGGGTGGTGCGCGGAATCACGCAGCCGATGAGGGAGATGAACAGCAGAAGGTAGATTGCCGAGAACCAGGCCGATGTGTAGACATCGAAGAGTTGGAGCTTGTCGAGGACGGGGGCCAGTGCTTTGTTGTTGGTGAAGTACAGCGTGACGCCGTTGGGGTCCGAACTGCGCTGTGGAAAAAGCGACCCGGGCACCGCGGCAATCGCGAGCAGCAGCAGCAGGAAGAGCGCGGTGCGCATGCTCGTGAGCTGGCGCCAGAAGAATCGCAGGTAGCCGACTGGTCCGAGCTTCGGTTGCGCGATGTCGCCGTTCTTCGTCGCGGGGGCTGGCGAGTCAATGTGATCAGAGGGCCGGGACAAAACCGATGATCACCGCCTGGAGCTGGAAAACCAATATTCGCCACAGACCGCTCACCATGAGCAGGCCGATCGCCATGAGCAGCGAGCCCCCGATGACGTTGATGACGCGGATGTGGCGCTTGAGCCAGGCGATTGAGCCGGTGACCCAGTTGAGGCCGAGCGCCACCAACAGGAACGGAATGCCGAGCCCGATGCAGTAGGCGACGCCGAGAATCAGGCCGCGCCAGGGGTTGCCGCTTCCGGCACTCAGCACGAACACTGCGGTGAGGGTCGGGCCGATGCAGGGCGCCCAGCCGAGCCCGAATGCGATGCCGAGAAGAGGTGCTCCGCCGAGCCCCGTGGCGATCCGCCACTCCGGTTTAACACTGCGCTGAAGGAGGCGGAATTGTCCGATGAACACGAGCCCCATGATGATGAGCACCACGCCGGCGATCCGGGTTATCAGGTCGAGCCACGGAATGAGCAGTGCCCCGGCCGCTGCCGCCGCGAGGTTGATGGTTACGAAAACGATGCTGAAGCCGAGCACGAAGAGCGCGACGCCGGTAAGCAGCCGTCCGCGCTCCTTTCTCTCCGGCGTTGCCGCAAAACCCCCGATATAGGCGAGGTAGCCGGGCACGAGCGGGAGCACGCAGGGAGACGCGAACGCGATGATTCCGGCCAGAAGGGCGATCGGCACGGCGAGGAGGAGGTTGCCGCCGAACACCAGCTGCGCGATCGGGTTCTGCACTACTTGCCTTCGGCAAGCGTGTCGGAGATCAGCGTGTTGAGAATGGATGCGGACTCGAGCTGGCC
>JAYTEZ010000137.1:0-2131 GCA_043734805.1 Microbacteriaceae bacterium | reverse complement strand
AGACTTTGGAGAACTGCGACCCATGGACGTAATCGTTATTGACACCCCGCAGTTGGGGGACCGCAGCTACCTGGTGCATGACGGCACGGTGGCGCTGGTCATTGACCCGCAGCGTGACACCGACCGTGTTGAGGATGCCGTGCGTGAAGCTGGCGTGAAAATCACGCACGTTGCCGAGACCCACTTGCACAACGACTACGTCACCGGTGGCTTTGAGCTGGCTCGAGCCCATGGGGCGCGATACCTGGTCAACGCCGCCGATCCGGTGAAGTTCGAGCGCGAGCCGGTCACGGATGGCCAGATCATCAAGGTCGGCACCCTGTCGGTCAGCGTGGTGGCGACGCCCGGGCACACCCACACGCACCTGTCCTACATCGTCAGTGACGGCAGCACCGAAGCAGTCTTTTCCGGCGGAAGTCTGCTGTATGGATCGGTCGGGCGCACCGACCTGGTCGCCGCCACGGACACGGTCGGGCTCACCCACGACCAGTACGCGTCGGTGCGCCGACTCGTGCGGGAGGCCGAACACGATGCCTCCCTCTTTCCGACGCACGGGTTCGGCTCGTTCTGCTCCAGCGGCCCCGCCACCGGCGCCGGCTCATCCACCATCGGTGAGCAGGTGACGGCCAACCACGCGCTGACCGACCCGGATGAGGAGCACTTTGTCAGGGACCTCATCGCCAACCTCACCGCGTACCCGTCTTACTATGCGCACATGGCCCCCGCGAACGCTCAAGGCCCCGGCCCGGCAAACCTTTCGGTACCCGAGTCGCTGGATGCCGGTGAACTCACTCGCCGCCTGGCCGATGGCGAATGGGTGATCGATCTGCGCAACCGGGTTGCCTTCGCCAGCAACCACCTCCAGGGGGCCGTCAGCTTCGAATACGGCGATGGATCCAGCTTCACCACCTTCCTGGGCTGGGTTTTGCCCTGGAATGACAAACTCACCCTCGTCGGTGCCCACGCAGACGTGGAGGACGCGATCCGGGACCTGTCGCGTATCGGTATCGACTCACCCGATGCCGCCATCGGCACTGAACCCCACGCCCTCGCCCCAGGCGCGCCGGTCGCCGCCTACCCGCGGGTTGGCTGGGATGCGTTCCTCCAGGAGCGCATTGCGAACGAGACTGTCCTGGATGTGCGGCGCATCGATGAGTTCGCCACCTCTCACCTCACCGGGGCGGTGAACGTGCCCCTTCACGAACTTATCTCCCGGATGGACGAGATTCCTCAGGGCAAGCTCTGGGTCCACTGCGCCTCCGGCTACCGCGCCGGCATCGCCGCCAGTCTCCTGCAGCGTGCCGGCCGGGACGTCGTCCACATCGACGCGGCGTTCGACGACGCCACGACGGCCGGTGCCCCCATGGACAAGCCGGAACTTCAGCGGGCTCGGTAGCAATCACCGGCCGGAAAGCTGCTTGTAAGCTGCCCGGCACGTGATCCCCCCGCCCCGTGATCGCAATGAGAAAGGCACCCAAAATGGAGCTGACCCCACAACAGGTCTTCGAGCGGCTGACAGCCGCTCAGATCGTCGATGTCCGTGAAACCGAGGAACTCGTGGACGGCATGATTCCTGGTGCCCGGCACATTCCGCTGGGGGAGGTGCCCGACAGCCACAGCCAGCTGGACGCTGCCCTGCCGGTTATCGCGGTGTGCCGCAGCGGCCGCCGCAGCGCCAGCGCCGCCGAGCACCTGGCCGCCGCTGGGTTCACGGCACACACCATGACAGGCGGCATGATCGAGTGGCAGGCTAAGGGCCTGCCGACCGTCGGCCCTCACTCTCCGTGATCATCCCGGCCGTGGCCCTGGGGCTCGTTGTCGGCGCGCTGCTGGGCCTGGTCGGTGGTGGCGGGTCGATTCTCGCGGTCCCGGCCTTGGTCTACGGGGTCGGCCTGCCTCTGTCCGAGGCAATTCCGAGCTCACTGATTGTTGTCGGTGCGGCCTCGGCCGTTGCCGTGCTCCCGAGGCTGCGCCGGGGCGTGAACTGGCGCCTCGCGGCCATTGTTGGTGCGGCCGGCATTGCCACCGCCTACCTGGGTACGATGGTCAACCGCCTGCTGCAGCCAGGCATCCTGCTGCTGGCTTTCGCTCTGATCATGGTCGTTGCGGGCGTGCGGATGTTTCTTCCGAC
>JAYTEZ010000136.1:0-3117 GCA_043734805.1 Microbacteriaceae bacterium | reverse complement strand
TACTCCTCGTCATGCTCGTACTCCCATTCGTGCTGAGGATTCCGGATGCCGTGCTCCCGGTGTCCGACCGCGCACCGCTGAGACTCGGCGGTCTCGTCTCCGGATTCTGGATCAGTCCACGCCAGTTTCCCGACTTCGGCTGGACACTCGCAAGCCGTATCCTGGTCAACTTCGGCAACGCGTTCGGCACCTCCCTGCTGCTTTATTTCCTGCAGGACGGTCTCAGGGTGCCGCATGCCGAGGACGTGCTGCTCGTGCTCATCCTCATCTACATGGTTTTTGTCGTCCTGGCATCGCTGGTGCTCGGCAAACTCTCCGATCGTCTCGGTCGCCGCAAGATCTTCGTCTTCGTTGCGGCGGTGCTTCAGGGAGTCGCGGCACTGATGCTCGCCTTCGTGCCGGTGCTCGGAGTCGCCATGGTCGCGGCGGGCATCCTCGGTCTTGGCTACGGCTGCTTCCTGTCTGTCGACCAGGCGCTCGCGACCCAGGTGTTGCCCGACGCCCACACCCGTGGCAAGGATCTCGGCATCATGAATATCGCCAGTGCGGTGCCGCAGGCCATCGCGCCGCTCATCGGCGCGTTCGTCGTTGCGGCCCTTGCCGGATTCCAGGGCTTGTTTCTGCTCGCAGCGGTCGCCGCAATTCTCGGGGCACTGGCCGTTCTGCCGATCAAGTCGGTGCGCTGATGACCCTCAAACTCACCCCCCAGGTTGCCTCACCGTGGACCACACCAGCGGCATATTGGCCGGTCCTGGAAGCAGCGACCGCCGAGCTGGACCCGCCGTTCGGGGTCATCTCGGTTCCCGCGCTCGCGCACAACGCGTTTGACATGCTGCGCAGGGCGAACGGCACGACCATCCGGGTCGCAAGCAAGTCCGTGCGAGTGCGTGCGGTGATCGATGCCGTGCTCACGCTGCCGGGATATGCGGGCGTGCTCGCGTACACGCTTCCCGAAGCCCTCTGGCTCGCGGCGGGCGATGATAGTCACGCGGGCATTTCGGATGTCGTGGTTGGCTACCCGAGCGTCGACCGGGCCGCGATCCGTCGCCTCGCCACCGACCCGCGACTTGCCGGGCGGGTGACGCTCATGGTCGACTCGCTCGACCAGCTCGATCTCATCGACGCGGTGCTGCAGCCCGGGCGACGCGAGACGATCCGGGTCTGTCTCGAGCTCGACGCATCGTGGAATTCGAAGCTCCTTGGCCATGTGGGCACCTGGCGGTCGCCCGTCTTCACGGTCGCGCACGCGCGGGAACTGGCCGAGCGGATCGTCACGCGCCCCGGTTTCTCACTCGTCGGCATGATGGCCTACGAGGGGCAAATTGCCGGCGTCACCAACGACCCGAGGAGTGCGGCGCGCGGCATGTTCGTGCGCTGGATCCAAAAACAGTCGGCGGGTGAACTGGCCGATCGGCGTGCTGCTGCCGTGGCCGCGGTCCGCGGCCTCGCCGAGCTCGAGTTCGTCAACGGGGGAGGCACGGGTTCGCTCGAGTCGACGAGCGCCGAGGATGCCGTCACCGAGATCGCAGCGGGAAGCGGGTTGTTCGGGCCGCACCTCTTTGACCACTACCGGCACTTCAGCCCGGCACCTGCGGCGGTTTTCGCGCTCTCGGTGGTGCGGAAGCCTTCGCGCTCGATCGCGACCCTCTCCGGTGGCGGCTGGGTGGCATCCGGACCACCGGCGGCAGATCGACAGCCGCTCATTGCCTGGCCGGAGGGAACGTCGATGGTCGCGCGCGAGATGGCCGGCGAGGTGCAGACCCCGATCACCGGCGATGCGGTCGCGCGACTGGGGGTCGGCGACCGGGTCTGGTTGCGGCACACCAAGGCCGGCGAACTCAGCGAGCACCTCAACGAGTTCGCGCTCGTCGACGGCGACCGTCTGGCGGGCGCGGTTCCGACCTACCGAGGCGAGGGGCAGGCCTTCCTGTGAAGGACGAGACGCTGTGAAGGACGTGGCGCTGTGACGATCGATGCGATGCCGGTCGGGCTGCGGGCCGGCGCGATCTGGCGCAACTGGGGTCGCTCCGAGAGCATTCGACCCGTTTACGCGTCGCGACCGACCAGCATCGAAGAGGTCGTTGAGATCGTGCGTTTCGCACGGGACCGTGGGCTCACGGTGAAGACCGTTGGGGCCGGCCACAGTTTCACCGCGATCGCGGCGGCGCCGGGCGTCCAGCTCGAACTCGCGGGCCTCGACGGGCTGCTCGCTGTCGACCCTGCGCTCGGTCGGGTGACCCTCGGCGCCGGAACGAACCTGTACCAGCTGCCGCGGTTGCTGGCGCCATATGGCCTGGCGCTGGAGAACATGGGCGACATCGACCGGCAGACGATCGCCGGCGCGACGTCGACCGGAACCCACGGCACGGGTGCTGCCTTCGGCGGGCTCGCGACCCGGATCGTCGCGCTCACTCTCGTGACGGCCGAGGCGACCGTGCTGCGGATCAGCGAGACCGAGAACGCGGAGCTGCTCCCGGCCGCGCGACTCGGGCTCGGTGCACTCGGTGTGATTGTCGAGATCACCCTGCAGTGCGTTCCCGCGTTCCTGCTCCACGCGCTCGAGCGGCCGGCGGGCTTCGACGAAGTGCTTGACGACTTCGGTGAGCGCGCAACCGCCGTCGACCACTTTGAGTTCTACTGGTGGCCGCACACCGACGGCGTGTTGACCAAGACCAACACCCGTCTTCCCGGCGACTCGGAGCGCAAGCCCGTTGGCGTGCTCGCCGGTTGGATAGAGGACCGCGTCGTCTCGAACGCCGTGCTCGCGCTGGTCTGCAACCTTGGCCGGCTCGCACCCGCGGTGACACCCGCGATCAACCGGTTTGCCACCCGCGTCTACGGCAACCGTTCGTACATCGACCACTCGCATGAGGTCTTTGTCAGCCCGCGTCTCACGCGCTTTCGCGAAATGGAATACGCAATTCCCCGGGCCGCGATACCGGATGCGCTGCGCGACATCCGCGCACTGATCGAGCGCCGCGGCTGGCGAATCTCGCTCCCGGTTGAAGTTCGGGTCGCGGCCTCCGACGACAACTGGCTGTCGACCGCTGAGGGCCGGGATTCTGGCTACATTGCCGTCCACCGTTACTTCCGCGACGACCACGAGCACTATTTCCG
>JAYTEZ010000135.1:0-4229 GCA_043734805.1 Microbacteriaceae bacterium | reverse complement strand
GCCGGTCATGGGGAGAATCGCCATGGGGCCGACGATGAAGACTGCGGCGACAACGTGCAGGGTGTTAAACAAGGTTTCCATGGCTACAGGCTAGCCCCGGCGCCGCCACCAGGACGCGAAAAACCGGCCCCCGCACGAATGCGAGAGCCGGTTTCTGTGGGTGTAAGCCACCCAGTTCGGGGACTACAGCGGGCGAATGTTCTCCGCCTGCGGGCCCTTGGGGCCCTGCGCCAGGTCGAATTCGACCTTCTGGTTCTCGTCGAGCGACTTGTAGCCGCTGCTCGCGATTGCCGAGTAGTGTGCGAACACATCTGGGCTTCCGTCGTCCGGGGCGATGAATCCAAAGCCCTTTTCAGCGTTAAACCACTTCACGGTACCTAGTGCCATAATTTTTCTCCTTCAGGAGTCTTCGCGTGAACCCGACTGTCGGGCTCACTCGTCGCGGTGTTCATCGTCCGCTCCCGAAAGAGACATGGCACCCCATGGTAAAACCGAGGGGTTCCAACGCATTCAAGATGTGCGAGGTACTGCAACTGCACGGCCAACTGTAGTGTACGCACACCCTTTTGGGGTATTGCGCAAAAAAAATTGGACACAAACGGTTAAGCGCTGAGCGAGCAGTAACCCGTCGGTTTGTCGTGCAGACCGCGATAAAGCGACGGAATGGGAGCGACATTCTCCGCGTCGGTGCTCCAGGCTGCCGGCCTCACGGCGACAGGATTGCCCGTGCCGGACGAGGCCCTTGGCACATCCAGAAAGCAGGCCGTCACTGTGCGGGTCAGCGAATACTGCTATCGCAGCACCATTGCGATTCGCTTCGGGGGGGGCATCATTCCGTTGAGTACGGCACACCGAGACGCACCCCGCCTGAAAGCGGGTGACATGGTGGACGTGACGATCGAGCTTGATTCGGAACCTCGCACAGTTAAGGCCCCGGATGACCTGGCCGCCTCGCTGGCCGCCGAGTGGACTTGCGGGCGGCTTTCGATTCCCTCGCACCGTCGGAGCGTGGCGCGCGCGTCAACACAGGCACGACTTCGCGCGGCGCGCAATCCGCACCGGGGTTACGTCAATTCACCGGTCCGGCACGTCGTCACTCTGAACTTCGCGCAGGTCGCATCAGTTGATGCACGCACCCTCAGCGAAGTTTTTTGCCGGCGAAGCGGGTGCGGTGAGAGCGGGTGCGGCCGTGTTGGATGGGCCTGCGTTCGGTGCACCTAAGTTCGGTGCGGTGGAGGGGACAGGCGCTGCCGCAAGAACTGTGCGGCCATCTGTTCCAAGCACGAGCGTGATGCGGTCGACGGAGGCGGACTGACCGACATCGGCACCTGGGACGTGAGCGGCGAGCGCTTTCGCATCGCCCGCCATGCCCGCCGGGTACTCGATCGTGGTGAGTTCCTGAGATCTCGCAGTCGTGGGCACTCCGGTCTCGAAGCCGATCGAGCTGAGTGTCTTCGTATTTCGCAGTCCGGCACCGGCGACCCCACTCCCGTTCACCACGGTGACGACCACGGATGACGCCTTTGACGCCTTCGCGGCGGAGTAACCGGAGGGCACCCCCGTGATGCCCTCGATGAAGGCGGGCATCGCGCCGCTGTCAACCCGCACGATCGAGACGCTCGTTCGGCCGACCTTGATCGTCGGTGTTCCGCTGACCGGGATTGTCGCCGACGTGAGGTTGTTGGCGTTGAGCCCGTGCAGTTGGGCTGCCAGGGTGAGGAAGTTGAGGCCCGGGTCGGTCTCGAGTGACGCGCTGACCGCGTCGAGTACCCGCTGTAGTTTCACCGGATTGAGCAGGGTACCGGCGGAGAGCACCCGCCGCGCTTCCACGGAAAGAAAATACTGCTGCCGCACCTCGCGGTCGAGGTCGCCGTTCGCCAGTCCGTGTCGCTGGCGAACGAACGCGAGTGCCTGCTGCGCGTTAAGGGAGGACACCCCTTTCGGCAGGTCGACGGTCGAATACGGGTCGTCCACCGCGGCTTTGAGGCACACATTGATGGGTCCAAGAGCCTCGGCGATGTTGTAGAAACCGAGCATTGACACGCGAACGAAGTGGTCGATCGTCAGCCCGGTCATGTTCTGGATGACGCGGATCAGCAACTGGGCCCCGCCCGCGTCGCCCCCGCCGTGCATGGTACCGAACTCGAACGCCGCGTTCAGCTTGTTCATGCCGAACCCGGGAATCGCCACCCATGAGTCGCGTGGAAACGAGATGAGGGTGGCTTTGACGCCGTTCGCCGGTACGTGCATGACCATCATGGTGTCGGTGTTGAGCCCACCGCCATCCTGCTGGGTACCGAGCTGGGCGAGTTCCTGGGCGGTCGCGTTGGCGGGGCGATGGTCGTCACCCACGAGCAGTATGTTCTGGTCCTTGCCGTCGATATCGTGCTTCGGCACATTCGACGACGTGATCGCGTTGACGTGGGCTACCCCGGAAACAAAGTGCTGGTAACTATAAAAGATGTATCCCCCGGTCGCCAGCATGGCAGCGACGACGACAATCGCCACCGAGATCAGCACGGTTCGGGTGCGGCGTCGCGGGCGACCAGGTCTCGGGCGATCAAGTCTCGGGGCGAGGTCATTCGTCATGTTCGGTCGCCTCACTGGTCGCCTCGGTCGGCGGGAATCGAAGGCGTTGAAAAACACATAGAGCCGAGGCTACCGACGTTTCCTTACAGACACTGAATCGCGCCCGGAGTGCGACCTCGTTTCATGTGCAACGATCGAGTCGTGGAGATTCGTGAGCAGCATTCGAGGCCGGGTCGGTCTCGCCTTCGGGTCGTGGCAATGGCGGTCGTTGGGATTCTGGTGACCGTTGGGGTCGGCGTCGCCGGGTTCTGGCCATACGCCGCAACCATCGGGTGGGCCGCGGCCTGCGTCGTCTATATCAGCTGGGTGTGGACCATCATCGGCAAAATGGATGCCCGTGCAACCGCCACGCATGCCACCCGAGAGGATCCCGCGCGCGCGACATCCGAAGTTCTGATCGTGCTCGCTGGCACGGCCAGTCTCGTCGCCGTCGCATTCGTACTCGTTCAGGCGAAGGGGTCCCATGGGTCCACGAAGGATGTGTTGGCCAGCATCGCTGTCCTCAGCGTCGCTCTGTCGTGGTTTCTCGTGCACACACTGTTTACGCTGCGGTACGCCAGGCTCTACTACACCGGCGTCGATGGCGGTATCGACTTCAACCAGAAGGAGCCGCCGTCGTACCTGGAATTTGCCTACCTGTCTTTTACGATCGGAATGACCTTTCAGGTTTCTGACACCAATCTTGAGGCCCCTGACATCCGCGCCACGGCGCTTCGGCACGGGCTCTTGTCCTTTGTTTTCGGGTCCGTGGTCCTCGCGACGACCATCAACCTGATCGCCAGCCTCGCCGGATAGCCCGGCCTCGCCGGAAAGGGATTGCCACCTGCCAGCGTTCGCATCGCGCCGCGAAGATAGGGTACTCCCGTGAGCAAATCGATCCATCGAAGAACGCCGTTGGACTGGTTCTACGACATCGGCGTCATTATCAAGGGGATCGATGGGGCGATCGAGTTTTTGGCTGGCCTCCTCCTCTGGATATCTCCCCGGGTCGTGCATCTCGTTCTTACCGCGATTGCCGGCGAAGCGCGCGAGGGGAAAACTGCGACGCGCCATTTCATTGCCGGATATGTCGCTCGCCTCGACAGCCAGCTCGCTCGAAGCGGGCTCGTTTTTCTGATCATTTTTCTCGTCATCCACGGGGCCGTCAAGCTCGCCCTGGTTTACTGCCTCCTTCGTAAAATCCATCGGGCGTATCCGATCGCGCTGGCCGTGTTGACCGCATTCCTTGCCTATCAGATTTACGCCCTGGTGACCGCACCCAGTATCGGCTTTGTGATCTTCACCGTCCTCGACGCCATCATCATCTACCTCGTCTACCGGGAGTATCGGGTAATCAAACCTCGACCAAACGCTCCGTCGTGACAACATGGCCACGGCGGGGGCCGGTGCCGCTGTCTGCGGCCCGCACGCTGCAAAAAAAGCAGGCACACGGTAATGAGGACTAAAGTCCCTGTGCGAAAACCTCAATCGGCAATAGCATTGCAAGCGGAGGTCTCATCATGATGTATGGATGGTACGGAGACGGTGGCGGCATCTTCACTTGGATTGTTATGACGCTGATAATGCTGGTGTTCTGGGGAGGCGTGATTGCTGCGATTGTGCTGCTGGTGCGAAGTTCACGTGCCAACAACGCGGCTCCG
>JAYTEZ010000134.1:0-6426 GCA_043734805.1 Microbacteriaceae bacterium | reverse complement strand
GGCAACTTCCGCGTTCGCGGCGACACGATCGAGATCATCCCGATGTACGAGGAACTGGCCATCCGCATCGAGATGTTCGGTGATGAGATCGAAGCTCTCCACAGCCTGCATCCACTCACGGGGGACGTCGTGAAAAAGCTCGACTCGGTCTCCGTCTTCCCGGGCTCGCACTACGTGGCCGGCCAGGAGCGGATGCACGCCGCCATCGTAACGATCAAAGTCGAGCTCGCAGAGCGACTCGAGCAGCTCGAGCGGGAGGGCAAACTTCTCGAAGCCCAGCGACTCAGAATGCGCACGACGTTCGACCTCGAAATGATGGAGCAAATCGGATTCTGCAGCGGCATCGAAAACTACTCGAGACACATCGATCAGCGCCAGCCGGGGGAGGCCCCGCACTGCCTCATCGACTACTTCCCTGAGGACTTCCTCGTCGTGATCGATGAGTCCCACGTCACCGTGCCGCAGATTGGTGCCATGTACGAGGGTGACGCATCGCGCAAGCGCACACTCGTCGAACACGGTTTCCGGCTGCCGAGCGCCCTCGACAATCGCCCGCTCAAGTGGAACGAGTTTCTCGAACGGGTTGGCCAGAAGGTCTACCTCTCGGCGACGCCGGGAAAGTACGAGATGGGCATCACCGACAGCGTGGTGGAGCAGATCATCCGCCCGACCGGACTGGTCGACCCCGAAATCGTTGTGAAGCCGACAAAGGGCCAGATCGACGACCTTCTCGAAGAGATCCGCAAGCGGGTCGCGATCAACGAGCGCGTGCTCGTCACAACCCTCACCAAGAAAATGTCGGAAGAACTCACCGAGTTCCTTGGCGAAGCCGGCGTGCGCGTGCGCTATCTGCACGCCGACGTCGACACATTGCGCCGGGTCGAACTGCTGACCGAGCTTCGGCAGGGCGTCTTCGACGTGCTCGTTGGCATCAACCTGCTGCGCGAGGGTCTCGACCTTCCCGAGGTGTCACTTGTCGCGATCCTGGATGCCGACAAGGAGGGCTTCCTGCGATCCTCGACGTCACTCATCCAGACCATCGGTCGCGCCGCCCGAAACGTCTCCGGCGCCGTGCACATGTATGCCGACGTGATGACCGATTCGATGAAGCTCGCCATTGGCGAGACCAGTCGTCGGCGGGCGCTGCAGGTCGCCTACAACCTCGAGCGTGGGGTGGACCCGCAGCCGCTGCGCAAGAAGATCGCAGACATTACGGATTCTCTCAACCGCGAGGGTGCAGACACCGCAGAGCTGCTCGCCGGCAGGAACGGCAGGAAGCGGTCACCGACACCGAATTTGAAACGGGCAGGACTCGCGGCGAGCGGAGCGAACGATCTCGAGTCGATCATCCGTGACCTCAACGATCAGATGTTGCTGGCGGCCGGTGAACTCAAGTTCGAGCTGGCCGGACGGTTGAGGGACGAAGTTTCCGATCTCAAGAAGGAGCTGCGGCTCATGGAAGCGGCCGGGCACCTCTCCTGATGACCTCAACGATGTCGGTGGTTTCGATAGAATCTATAGAGTGTTTATTTCCCGCGTAGAGTCCTCGGCCAAGCTTTCGGTTCACGGTGCGAGGGTCCACAACCTCAAGGGCGTCGACCTCGAAATCCCGCGGGATTCCCTCGTTGTTTTCACCGGTCTTTCCGGTTCCGGCAAGTCCTCCCTCGCCTTCGACACGATCTTCGCGGAGGGTCAGCGTCGCTACGTTGAGTCGCTATCTGCCTACGCCCGGCAGTTCCTCGGGCAGGTCGATCGGCCAGACGTCGACTTCATCGATGGCCTGAGCCCTGCGGTCTCGATCGACCAGAAGTCGACCAATCGCAACCCCCGATCTACCGTCGGCACGATCACCGAAATCTACGACTACATGCGCCTGCTCTGGGCGCGAATCGGCATTCCGCACTGTGCGATCTGCGGTGAGCGTATCGAGCGCCAGACCGTGCAGCAGATCGCAGACCAGCTCATGACCCTCGAGACCGGCGTGCGATACCAGGTCGTCAGCCCGGTCGTTTCACAGAAGAAGGGAGAGTTCGTCGACCTGTTCAAGGAACTCGCCGCGAGTGGATACTCCCGGGCGATCGTCGACGGCGAGCAGATCCAGCTGAGCGAGCCCCCGACGCTCAAGAAGCAAAACAAACACGACATCTCGGTGGTCATCGACCGCCTCGTTGCAGCGGACGACATCCTGACCCGCCTCACCGATTCGCTCGAGACCGCTCTCCGCCTCACCGACGGGCTCGTGAGCATCAATTATGTCGATGAGACCGGCCCCGCTGCCTGGCGTAATTTCTCCGAGAAGCTGTCCTGCCCGAACGCCCACCCGGTTCAGCTCACCGAGATCGAGCCGCGCACGTTCTCGTTCAATGCTCCGTTCGGTGCCTGCCCGGAATGCTCCGGCCTCGGAACGAAGATGTCGGTCGACTCCGAACTGCTGCTCGGTGACCCAGCGCTAAGCCTGGCCGACGGGGTAATCCTGCCATGGACCCAGTCCGGCAAGGGCCTGTTCAACTACTTCCAGCGGCTGCTCGAAGGGCTCGCCGCCGACCTCGATTTCAGCCTAACGGCGCCGTGGCGCGACCTGTCCGAAGAAGTACGCCAGGCCATACTTCGGGGCAATAATTTCCAGGTGACGGTGAGGTGGAAGAACCGTTTTGGCCGCGAAATGAAGTACTCGACCGGCTTCGAGGGGGTCATTCCTTACATCGAACGAAAATTCCTCGAAGCGGAAACCGATTCGGCCAGGCAGCGCTATGCCGCCTACCTGCGGGAGATTAATTGCCCGGTATGCGACGGCAAACGCCTCAAACCGGAGGTGCTCGCGGTGACGGTGCACGATCACAATATTGCGGATGTCTCGGCCCTCAGCCTCGTCGATGCGTTCGAGTTCATGCACCTGCTCGAACTCTCCGAGCGGGAGGCCAGGATCGCGGCGCAGGTACTTCGGGAGATCCGACTGCGCCTGGAGTTCCTCATCGAGGTGGGGCTCAGTTACCTCAGTCTGGCGCGTGCCGCCGCATCCCTGTCCGGTGGGGAGGCTCAGCGCATCCGCCTGGCGACCCAGATCGGTTCCGGACTCACGGGTGTACTGTACGTACTCGATGAGCCGAGCATCGGGCTTCACCAGCGTGACAATAGGCGGCTCATCGAGACCCTGGTCAAGCTGAAGAAGCTCGGCAACACGCTCATCGTCGTCGAGCATGACGAAGACACCATTCGCACGGCAGACTGGATCGTCGACATTGGCCCCGGGGCCGGGGAGCATGGCGGTGAGGTCGTTCACTCCGGTTCGTATGAGGCACTTCTGGCAAACACGGCCTCGATTACCGGCGATTATCTCTCCGGCCGCCGGTCGATCGAAACCCCGAAGTCGCGACGCCCGATCGATCCGAGTCGCAAGCTCATCGTGGAGGGTGCTTCCGCCAACAACCTCAGGAACATCACGGTTGAGTTTCCGCTCGGCACCTTCACCGCCGTCACCGGGGTGAGCGGCTCAGGCAAGTCATCCCTGATCAACGACATCCTGTATAAGGTGCTCGCGAACGAACTCAACGGGGCGCGGCAGATCCCCGGCAAGCACACGCGCGTCACCGGGCTCGACAACCTCGACAAGGTCGTTCACGTCGACCAGGCGCCGATCGGCCGAACACCTCGCTCCAACCCGGCGACCTACACGGGTGTGTTCGACAAGATTCGTAACCTGTTCGCTGAAACGATCGAGGCGAAGGCGCGCGGCTACCTGCCGGGTCGGTTCAGCTTCAACGTCAAGGGTGGCCGTTGCGAGAACTGTTCGGGCGATGGAACGATCAAGATCGAAATGAACTTTTTGCCGGATGTCTACGTCGTGTGCGAGGTCTGCAACGGGGCCCGCTACAACCGCGACACGCTCCAGGTGCACTACAAGCGCAAGAACATCGCCGAGGTGCTCGACATGCCGATCAGCGAGGCCGCCGTCTTCTTCGAGGCGATCAGCAGCATCCATCGGTTCCTTCAGACCCTCGTCGAGGTGGGGCTCGGTTATGTTCGACTCGGCCAGAGCGCGACGACGCTGTCGGGGGGCGAGGCGCAGCGGGTCAAGCTCGCCACCGAGCTGCAGAAGCGATCGATGGGTCGCAGTATCTACGTTCTCGATGAGCCGACGACGGGCCTGCACTTCGAAGATGTGCGCAAACTGCTGCTGGTCCTGAACGGGCTGGTCGACAAGGGAAACACGGTGATCGTGATCGAACACAACCTCGACGTCATCAAATCGGCAGACTGGCTGATTGACCTCGGTCCCGAGGGCGGAACGGGCGGTGGCCAGGTTCTCGCGGTCGGTACTCCGGAGCATCTCGCCACCGTGAAGAAGAGCTACACGGGGGTCTTTCTCGCCGAAGTACTTTCCGCCGGGCAGCGTTCCCCGGCGGTTCGTTCCGCTGGGGTTCTCGCTACCAGGTAGCGCGCATGGTCGACACTGTCAGCTACCGTCCGAAGGCGGGCGAGATTCCCACGCAGCCCGGCGTTTACCGCTTTCGGGACGAGAGCGGGCGCGTGCTGTATGTCGGCAAGGCCAAGAATCTCCGTGCCCGGCTGAGTAACTACTTCGCGCCGCTGGCCAGCCTTCATGAACGCACGAGGCGAATGGTTCTCAGCGCGGCATCCGTCGAGTGGACGGTCGTCGGCACCGAGTTTGAGGCTCTCCAGCTGGAGTTCACCTGGATCAAGGAGTTCAACCCGCCCTTCAACGTGCAGTTTCGCGATGACAAGTCTTACCCGTACCTCGCCATCACGCTCGGGGAAACGGTGCCGCGCGTTCTCGTCACACGCAACCGCAGCATCAGGGGCGCGCGTTATTTCGGGCCATACACGAAGGTCTGGGCGATTCGCGAGACGGTCGACCTCATGCTCAAGGCGTTTCCCATGCGCAGCTGTTCCGACGCCACCTTTAAACGAGCAGAGCAGACCGGACGCCCGTGCCTGCTCGGTGACATCGGAAAATGCGCTGCGCCGTGTGTCGGACGGGTCACCAAGGAGGAGCACAAGTCGATCGCCCTCGACTTTGCCTCCTTCATGGGAGGCAACGACTCGAAGTACATCAACGAGGTGGCCAGGCGGATGAGGTCGGCCGCCGCCGCACAGGAGTACGAGGCCGCGGCAAAATACCGCGACCAGCTCGCGGCACTCGAAACCGCGCTGTCGAAGAGCACCGTCGTTCTGGCGGAGGACGTCGACGCGGATGTCTTCGGCATCGCCCACGATGAACTCGCGGCGGCCGTGCAGCAATTCACCGTTCGGGGTGGCCGCATCCGCGGTGTGCGCGGTTGGGTGGTAGACAAGGAGCTCGACCTCGAACTCTCGGAACTGGTCGAGACTGTTGTCCACAACGCGTATGACGAAAGCACCCCGCCCCGCCTGGTCGTCGTTCCTCAGTTGCCGGAAGACGCCGCAGAGCTCGAACTGTGGTTGACGGCACTTCGCTCCGAACGTGGCGGCGGAACAACGGGACGGGTCGCGATTCGCGTCGCCCAGCGTGGAGACCTTGCCGCTCTGGCGCAGACTGTCGGCGCCAACGCGAAGAACGCTCTGGTGCTCTACAAGACCCGTCGCAGCGGCGACTTCGTCGCTCGCTCGCAGGCCCTTGCGGACATCCAGGCCGCCCTGGGCATGGAGGATGCCCCGCTGCGGATGGAATGCTACGACGTCTCACACCTGAGCGGCACGAACATCGTCGCGTCGATGGTCGTCTTCGAAGACGGTCTGCCCCGAAAAGACCAGTACCGCCGGTTCAGCATCCCCAGCTCCACCGACGACACGGAGTCGATCTACCAGACCCTGAGTCGCCGACTCGCCTACCTCGACCAGGCGGGCGGGACGGTCGAAGACGACGCCGAATCGAGGAGATTCAGCTACCGCCCGAACCTTCTCATCGTTGACGGCGGGCAGCCACAGGTCGCCGCCGCGGCGCGAGCCCTTGCCGACGCCGGCATTGCGGGGATCATCCTCTGCGGCATCGCCAAGCGGCTTGAGGAAATCTGGCTGCCGGACAGCGAATACCCGGTCATCCTTCCACGCAACAGTGACGCTCTTTTTCTCATCCAGCGGATCAGGGATGAGGCACACCGTTTCGCGATAACCTACCAGCGGCAGCGGCGCAAGAAGGATGTCAACTCCGTGCTTGCCGAGATCCCGGGGCTCGGCCCGGCCCGCGTGCGGGAACTGCTGCGCCACTTCGGCTCCGTGACCCAGCTGCGCGCGGCCGATACGGTCGCGATCACCGAGGTCAAGGGTGTCGGCCCGGCCATCGCCAAGTCGATTTTCGAGAAGTTGCGGGACTGAAGCTTAGCTAGGCTTGATCGCAGGCAACCTCAGGAGCAAGTGAAGGCGTGATCAGGTGATGACCGAGGACAGCTATAGCCAGGAAGTGCTCATTGTCACGGGCATGTCCGGCGC
>JAYTEZ010000133.1:0-6335 GCA_043734805.1 Microbacteriaceae bacterium | reverse complement strand
AGCTCGTCGTAGAAGGGCATGATTGCACCGCCCGGCAGTCCAAAGACATCCGTGACACCGAGGAGCTCGAGCGAACGCAGGATGGCGCCGGATCCGGTGAGCCACTCTGGTTTAGTGGATTCGGCCGGCTTATTGGGTGAGCGTTTGGGCACGGGCGTCGATTCCGTGGACATCAGATACTCCTTGGGTGGCATTGTGCACTCCGATGATGGAGCCTCGAACGGGTGGGAGCGCGAATCTACCCGGTGATCGCACCCTCTGCGGCGGAGTGCACGAGCTTCGAGTACTTTGCGAGAACGCCACGGGTATAGCGCGGAGGAAGCGGAGCCCAGCCTTCATGGCGAGCTGCAAGCTCTGCCGGATCGACAAGTAGGTCGAGGGAGCGAGCTGCGATATCGACCCGTATTAGATCACCATCGCGCACGAAGGCAATCGGACCTGCGTCCACTGCTTCGGGTGCTATGTGGCCGATACACAGTCCGGTTGTGCCGCCTGAGAATCGTCCGTCGGTCAAGAGTAATACATCCTTGCCAAGACCCGCACCCTTGATCGCCGCCGTGATGGCGAGCATCTCACGCATTCCGGGGCCGCCCTTCGGACCCTCGTAGCGGATGACGACGATGTCACCCGCCCCGATCCTGCCCTCGGTGAGGGCGTCCATTGCTGCACGCTCGCGCTCGAATACCCGCGCCGGCCCCTCGAAGATCTCGGCGTCGAATCCGGCGGTCTTGACGACGGCGCCCTCGGGTGCCAGCGATCCGCGCAGGATAGTGAGTCCGCCGGTGGCGTGGATGGGGTTGTCGAGCGCGCGAAGTACCGTGCCGTCCAGCGGATCGGGATTCAGCTCCGCCAGGTTCTCGGCAACGGTCTTGCCGGTGACCGTGAGCGCGTCGCCGTGCAGGAGTCCGGCATCCAAAAGCGCCCTCATCAGCACCGGAACGCCCCCCTGCCTGTCCAGGTCGTTCATAACGAATCGGCCGAACGGCTTCATGTCGGCGAGGTGTGGAACTTTGTCGCCGATGCGGTTGAAGTCGTCGAGGGTGAGATCAACGTCGGCCTCGTACGCGATGGCGAGAAGGTGCAGCACGACGTTGGTCGAGCCTCCGAGCGCCATGGCGACGGCGATCGCATTCTCGAAGGCATCCTTGGTGAGGATGTCCCGGGTCGTGATACCGAGGCGCAGCAGGTTGACGACGGCCTCGCCGCTCTGGTGCGCGAAGTAGTCGCGGCGGCGGTCGGCTGCCGCCGGGCTGGTCGACCCTGGCAGGCTCATTCCGAGCGCTTCGGCCACGCTCGCCATCGTGTTCGCGGTATACATGCCGCCACAGGCACCTTCACCGGGGGCGAAGGCACATTCGATCCGCTTGGCATCGGCTTCGCTCATTCGGCCGGCCTTTACGGCACCGACGGCCTCGAACGAGTCAATGATTGTGATGTCTTTTTCGGTGCCGTCACTGAGCTTGACCCAGCCCGGGGCGATCGATCCGGCATAGAGAAAGACGGATGCCAGATCCAGTCGCGCAGCCGCCATGAGCATGCCGGGCAGCGACTTGTCACAGCCCGCGAGCAGAATGGAACCGTCGAGACGCTCGGCTTCCATGACGACCTCGACCGAATCGGCGATAACCTCGCGGCTGACCAACGAGAAGTGCATGCCGACGTGGCCCATCGAGATGCCGTCGGAAACGGAAATCGTACCGAACTGCAGCGGGTAACCGCCGCCGGAGTGCACGCCCTCCTTCGCCGCCTGCGCGAGGCGGTCGAGCGAGAGGTTGCAGGGGGTGATTTCGTTCCACGAACTGGCAATGCCGATCTGCGGCTTGTCCCAGTCGGCGTCGCCCATCCCAACAGCGCGAAGCATGCCGCGCGAGGTCATGGCTTCGATACCGTCGGTGACGGTGCGGGAGCGTGGCTTGATGTCAGGCTGTTGTGCGTTGCTATCAGGCATATTACGAGTGTAGAACGCTCGGGCATCCGGCAATTCACGCCGGTGATCTCTGCGTGTGTCTCTTCCGAAAACGCAGGACATTCACCATCAAACTGCCCGCAATTGCACGGAAGAAGCAATACGAGGTGAATGTCCTGCGTTTTCGTCATGCGATCATGCAATCCACGAGGCAGGACAGACAGACAGACAGGTAGGCAGGTAGGCAGGGCGGCAGGTAGGCAGGGCGGCTACTGCTCGTGAACGTCGCCCTCGCGGAGGTCGGCGAGCAGGTTGATCGCGCGAGCAACGTCGATCGGGCCAGCAACGCGGAAGTTGGCGAGGGTCGAGCCGTGGCCGCTCTTGAGGCCAACGTCATCCGCGCCGAGCGCCGCGAAAGCATCCTCGTCCGTCACATCGTCGCCCGCAAAAAAGACGGCGGTCGCCGCGGTATATCCGCGCAGGTGTTCGACGGCCTCGCCCTTGGTGGTCGACCGCACCGAGAATTCGAGCACGTTCTTGCCGCTGCGCACGGTGAGATCCTGCAGCTCGGCGGCCGTCTCGCTGAGTGCGACGAGGTGAGCGATGCGGCTGTTGTGCTCGGTCGCGAGTCGCGTATGCAGCGCGAAGCCGGCCGGTTTGGGTTCGAGCCAGACCTGATCGAAGGAATTGGCGACCTCGCTCAGCACCTCCCCCAGCACGCCGACCCGCGTAATTTCCGCGGTGTCAAGCGAAACGTTGTCGTCGGGCGTGTCGAGGCGCAGTTCGATTCCGTGCGAGCCGACAAGCAGCACGGAGTCGGGCAGATCCGAGACCTTGATGAGGCTCGTGAGCGAGCGGCCCGAGACGAGAGCGACGCGAGTGTTTGGCATGGCGGCCAGACGGAGCACGGCCGAGTGCGCCTCCGGTAGCGCGCGAGCGGCGGCTGGATCGTCGACCTCGGGGGCGAGCGTTCCATCGAAGTCCAGCGCCACAAGGAGCCGCCTGGTGCGGGCCAGTTCGCGCAGAGCCCCGACGAGCGTTTCTGGCAGGTGGGAAAAGTTGGGAGGGGTGTCGACGTCGACCATCAGCTGAGCTCGTGCCCCTCCGATCCGTGGTGGGAGCGACTCTCGAGCACCTTGAGGAACTCGCTCGACCAACGCGTAACGTCGTGCTCAATGACTCGCTTGCGCAGCCAACGCATCCGTGCGGACCGGTCGCCCTCCGGCATCGAGATAGCCTGCAGGATCGCCTCCTTCAACCCGTCGATGTCGTGCGGATTGATGAGCAGGGCGCGCTTCAATTCGTCGGAGGCTCCCGCGAACTCGCTGAGAACCAGCACGCCATCCTCATCGAACCGACAGGCGACGTACTCCTTGGCGACGAGGTTCATGCCGTCGCGGAGTGCCGTCACGAGCATGACATCGGCGGCAAGGTAGAGCGCCACCATTTCGTCGCGCGGGTAGCCATGGTGGTGGTAGCTGATCGGCGTGTGCGCGATCGTTCCATAGTCACCATTGATGCGGCCGACCGTCAGCTCGATTTCGTCGCGCAGTTTCATGTACGCCTGCACCCGTTCGCGGCTGGGGTTCGCGATCTGCACCAGGGTGACGTCCTCGGCGTGGAGCCTGCCCTCGGCGAGCAGCTCTCCATAGGCCGTAAGCCGGTGGCCGATTCCCTTGGTGTAGTCGAGGCGGTCGACGCCGAGCATCACGGTCTTCGGGTTTCCGAGATCCGCGCGAATCTGGCGGGCGCGCTCCTGCACCGCGGGCTTGCGCGCCAGTTCCTCGAAACTTGCGGCATCGATCGAGATCGGGAACGCTCGCGCGACGACCGTGCGGAATAAGCCGCCGCGCGTGATCGGTCGGTAGACGCGCACGCCCGGCGAATCGTCGATGAGCGGCACCTCGACCAAGCCGCCCTTGGTCAGGTAGCCCTTGAGTCGGCGCACGGCGCGCTGGAAGTTGCTCGCATCGGCGACCCGCTGGAAGCCGATCACGTCGGCTCCAAGGAGTCCCTCGATAATCTGGGTGCGCCACGGCAGCTGCGAGTAGATGCCATAGGGCGGGAATGGAATGTGATTGAAAAAACCGATCGTGAGGTCGGGTCGAAGTTCGCGCAGCATCCTTGGCACGAGCTGGAGTTGGTAGTCCTGCACCCACACGACCGCATCCGCGGCGCTCGCGGCGGCGGCGGCATCCGCAAATCGCTGGTTAACCTCGACGTAGCTCTCCCACCATTCGCGATGGTACCCCGGCGAGGCGATGACGTCGTGGTAGAGCGGCCACAGTGTGTCATTCGAGAAGCCCTCGTAGTAGTTCTCGATCTCCTCGGCGCTCAGCGGAACGGGAACGACCCGGATGCCGTCGCTGTCGAACGGTTCGAACTCAAGGTCCGGCTGGCCACCCCATCCAATCCACGCGCCCTCATGCTGGCGCATGACCGGCTCGAGTGCGGTCACCAGCCCCCCGGGGGACGGAGCCCAGCTCATGGTGCCGTCCGCTTCGTAGATACGGTCGACCGGCAGGCGATTGGACACCACCACGAAGTCGTAGTCGCCGCTCATGCTGGGGCCCCCGCGCCGTTCATCGCACCATTTGCTCTCGTTCTCGTGCTGCCGTGCACACTCAGCGGTAAACCGTTCCTAGGATATCAGCCGGTCGCAACTAGCATTGGCGGATGGTGACTACCCGGCTCTACAGTGACGGTGCGTTGAAGACCCGGGATTTTCCGGTCGAGAGAATCTCCGACCACATCGTCGAGGAGGGCTGCACCGTCTGGGCAGACTTCGTCTCCCCCACCAAGGAGGACCTCGCGGCAATCGAGGAGGAACTCGGACTCCACGAACTGGCGGTCGAGGATGCGATCCACGACTCGCAACGCCCCAAGCTCGACCGCTATGACACCCATCTCTTTCTCGCCGCGTACGGCGTAAACCTCGACCTGAAAACCGGCGTTTTGAAAACCTCCGAGGTGAAGGCGTTCATCACCCCGCACGCCCTGGTCACCGTTCACGGGCCTGACTTCGACATGGCGAAGGTGGTCGCCCGGTGGGACAACGACCCCGACCTTGCGCATCGTGGCGTCGCCTTCCTGCTCTGGGGCCTGCTCGACGTCATCGTCGACGGCCACTTCGAGAGCGTGCAGCAGCTCGACCGCGAGATCGAGTCGCTCGAAGACGCTCTTTTTGACGAGCGCCCGCGCGACAAGGAGGTGCAGCGACGTTCCTTCGAGCTTCGCAAATCCCTCGTGCTGCTGAGGCGCGTTGTGCTTCCCATGCGAGAGGTGGTGAACACGGTGTTACGACGCGACCTCGCCACGCTCGACAACGGCATGGCGCCTTACTTTCAGGATGTCTATGATCACGTGCTTCGAGCGACGGAGTGGACGGAGTCGCTGCGGGATCTCGTGACAACCATTCTGGAAACGAACCTCAGCATCCAGAGCAACCGCATGAATTTGATCATGAAGAAGGTCACGAGCTGGGCGGCGATCATCGCGGTGCCGACGGCAATTACCGGCTTCTTCGGCCAGAATCTCGCCTTCGCGGGCTTCGGCACCGTCTGGGGCGCCTGGGGTTCGCTTGGGCTCATCATTGTCGCTTCCCTCACGCTGTATCTCGGGTTCAAGAAGCGCGACTGGATTTAGTCGGCTTTCCGCACGCCGAGAATCGGCACGAGGTCGTTACTGGACGAGGTCGGGGGGCCTCGTGCCGTGTCTTGCAGCCTGGCTTCGCCATCCGGGGCGGGACGACGACGGGCGCGGGCGCAGCACGAGGGACTCCGCGCGACGGGTTCGAGCGATCGCGAGCAGTGCGATTAGCACGCTGCCCACCCCGAACGCGAACAGCATCAGCGCCGCCGTGATGACCGGACCGGCGTCGCCGCCCGCGATGATGCCCTGCATCCCCTGCACGGCGTAGGTGAGCGGAAGCAGCGGGCTGATCCACTGGAACGGCATCGCGAGCAGCTGCACCGGGTAGAGCCCACCGGTCGACGTCACCTGGATCGCGAGCGCGAGGAGGGAGATGACGAGCCCGGCGCGTCCGAACGCAATCGTCAGCAGGTAGTGGAACGCCATGAAGGCGAGCGCCATCATGAGCGCGAAGCCGAGAGTCGCGGGCAGCGACGCCCACGCTACACCGAGGCTCACATGAAGCAGAGCCACGAGCAGCAGCGCCTGGGCCACGCTGATCGCGCTCGCCCTGGCGAGCGTCGAGAGCACGAGTCGGCCGTTCGCGGCGGTCGACGAGAGCGCACGGCGCGTGACGGGACGCAGCACGAGGAAGATGGCGAGCGCCCCGACCCACAGCCCGAGCGGCACGAAAAAGCTCGCAATGACCTGCCCGATATGCGAAATCTTGTTGTCGCGGGTAAGCGTCAGGCCGACGGGATCGGCCGCGACTTTCGCTGATCTGGCCGCAGCCGCGGAG
>JAYTEZ010000132.1:0-2332 GCA_043734805.1 Microbacteriaceae bacterium | reverse complement strand
GAGACCGCAAGCCAGCGGAAGGTCTACGAGAAGGCATTCCACGAGATCGGCATTGACCCACTCGAGCGCATCGTGGTCGTCACAGATCCCGGATCCCCGCTCGACCTGTCGGCCAGAGCGGCCGGCTACCGCGTCTTCAACGCCGACCCCAACGTCGGCGGGCGCTATTCGGCGCTGACCGCCTTCGGTCTCGTTCCGTCCGGACTTGCCGGCGTCGACATCCGTGCGCTCCTTGACGAGGCATCGGCCGTCACCGGCCAGCTCATGGTCGACCGTCCGGACAACCCCGGTCTCATTTTGGGCGCTGCCATCGCGGGCACGCGTCCACTCAAGAACAAGCTCGGAATCGTCTCCGACGGCACCTACATTGTCGGCTTGGGCGACTGGGTAGAGCAGCTCATCGCCGAATCCACCGGAAAGCTCGGCACCGGCATCCTCCCCGTCGTGCTCGACGTCAACTCCCCGGAGCTTTCGAGCGACCTGCCCGATATGCAGGTCGTGCGCCTGGTCGAGAGCGCTCGCGCGACCGAAGAAGTTGAGGATGGCGAGATCGAGATCAGCGGCACCCTCGGTGCGCAGCTGCTCGTCTGGGAGTACGCGACGGCGGTCGCCGGTCGACTCCTCGGAATCGACCCGTTCGATCAGCCGGACGTCGAGTCGGCGAAGATCGCGACCCGCGCTCTGCTCGACTCCCGCCCCGAACCCGTTGCGCCGGCCTTCGTTGTCGACGGCATCGAGGTGCGGGGAGCTGCCAACGTCCTCTCCGGTGCCGACACCGTGAAGGGCGCGATCGACGCGCTGCTCGCGCACATCGGTCCGGACGGATATCTCGCTGTGCAGGCCTACGTAGACCGGCACTCGAACCGCAAACTTTCGAAACTGCGTGATCTCCTGGCGGCCAAGACGGGTCGACCCGTCACGTTTGGCTGGGGGCCACGCTTCCTGCACTCGACCGGCCAGTTCCACAAGGGGGGTCCCGCGATCGGAGTCTTTCTGCAAATCACTGCGACCGCGGGAGAGGATCTCGAAATCCCGGACAGCCCCTTCACCTTCGGCCAACTCATCCAGGCCCAGGCTGCCGGCGACGCGAGCGTGCTTTCTGAGCACGGTCGTCCCGTGCTGACGCTGACGCTGACCGACCCGGCTCAGAACCTCGCCACGCTGTTCAGCGCGGTCGACTAGAACTTCAAGGAGCCGAATGTCCCCGGTGGAAATTACGCCGGAGTTCAACCCGTTGCGGTTGCCCTCCGACCGCCGTCTCAACAGAATCGCCGGCCCAAGCGCGCTCATCATCTTTGGCGTAACGGGCGACCTGGCCCGCAAAAAGCTCATGCCAGCGGTCTACGACCTCGCAAATCGTGGCCTGTTGCCGCCCGGCTTCGCGCTCGTCGGTTTCGCCCGTCGTGACTGGGCGGACCAGGACTTCGCGAAGGTCGTCCACGACGCCGTCAAGCAGTACGCACGCACGCCATTCGATGAGGATGTCTGGAAGCAGCTGGCAGAGGGTATCCGCTTCGTTCAGGGCGAGTTCGATGACGATGCGGCATTCTCAGCGCTGAAGTCGACCCTTGAGGAACTTGATCGCACGCGCGGCACCATGGGTAACCATGCCTTCTACCTCTCGATCCCGCCGAAATCCTTTCCGCAGGTCACCGAGCAGCTCAGAAGTTCAGGGCTCGCCGACCAGAAAGACGGCCAATGGCGCCGTGTCGTCATCGAGAAGCCATTCGGCAGCGACCTCACGAGCGCGCGCGAGTTGAACGATGTCGTCGAGTCGGTCTTCCCGCCGGACTCGGTCTTCCGCATCGATCACTACCTCGGCAAAGAAACCGTCCAAAACATCCTGGCGCTTCGTTTCGCCAACCAGTTGTACGAACCCATCTGGAATGCCAACTATGTCGACCATGTGCAGATCACGATGGCTGAGGACATCGGTGTCGCTGGCCGCGCCGGCTACTATGACGGAATCGGCGCCGCTCGCGACGTCATCCAGAACCATCTTCTTCAGCTGCTTGCCCTGACCGCGATGGAAGAGCCGGTCTCGTTCAACGCCGCAGACCTGCGGGCCGAGAAAGAGAAAGTTCTCTCCGCGGTCCGACTCCCGAAGGACCTCTCGACGGCGACCGCTCGCGGCCAGTATGCCAGTGGCTGGCAGGGTGGCGAGAAGGTGGTGGGCTTCCTCGAAGAGGAGGGCATGAATCCCGAGTCGCTCACCGAGACCTTCGCCGCCCTTCGTCTCGACATCGGCACCCGTCGCTGGGCAGGGGTACCCTTCTACCTCAGGGCGGGCAAGCGGCTCGGTCGACGCGTGACGGAGATCGCCGTGGTCTTC
>JAYTEZ010000131.1:0-3949 GCA_043734805.1 Microbacteriaceae bacterium | reverse complement strand
TAGCAATGAGCGAACCGAGAGTTTCGCGACGGCCACCTCTTTTGGTACTGCTCGCGGCGCTGATATTCCTGGAATGTGCCCTGCTGTCGGCGGCCACGGTGTATCTCGTGGTCGAGTTGCTGGTTGCGATTCCTGCTTCTTACGCGACCGCAATCGCCATTCTTCTGCTTGCCGCCCTTGGCGCAGTGTGGCTCGGAGTCATGGCGGTGCACACGGTGCTTGCGCGGCCCTGGATCCGGGGTGCTGCCGTCGTCTGGCAGGTGCTGCAGATTGCCATCGCCATTGGCAGCTTCCAGGGCGGATTCGCGAGGCCGGACCTGGGCTGGTTGCTGATCTCTCCGGCGGTGGCGGTTTTGTTTCTGCTCTTCACGCCATCCGTTCTTGCGGCGACGAGACGCCCGGAAGGGTGAAGTCCAGACCCAGCTTCTTACGCAACGATGCGACATGTCCAGTCGCCTTGACGTTATAGAGCGGGAGTTCCACTGTGCCGTCTTCGCCCAGTACAAAGGTCGAGCGCAATGTGCCCGTCACGGTCTTGCCATACAGCGACTTCGCGCCGTACGCGCCGTAGGCCTTGTGTACCGCGAGGTCGGGGTCGCTGAGCAGCGGAAAATTAAGGCCCTGCTCTTTCTGGAACTTCTTCAGGGCATCCGTCTCATCTTTCGAGATGCCGAGAACCTGATAGCCGGCCGGGGTAAGCGAGTTGATATTGTCACGAAAGTCGCAAGCCTCGGTGGTGCAGCCCGGCGTGCTCGCCGCTGAGTAGAAGTAGACGATCACTTTTTTGCCGGCAAACTCGGAGAGCGAAACCCGGGCGCCATCCTGGTCGCTTAGCGTGAACGCAGGAGCGGTTTCTCCCACTTCGAGCCGGGCGGATGACGGCATAAGATCTCCTCGAGGTGCGGTTGGGGCTTTCGATAATCCTACGGAGCCGACGCAGGGGCACCCGGTCGGTGACCCGCACGGCGCTGCCCGCCGGGTCAACAAATTAGTCGGGTTCCCGGGATTCCCTCGGCGTTCCTTCATCGGAACCCGCGATTAGCTGGCGAGCTCCTCCGAGAGCGCCGAGCTGAACTGCATTTCGACCTCGACCTCGGCGACAGCGACGCGTCGTCCTGCGGAGGGCTTGGAATTGTCGACGGCACCGAGGCCGAGTTCGAGCAGTTGATCTTCGGTCCAGCCCGCGGTAACGGCGGCATGGCGGGCTGCGTCGACTGCGGCAATCGTGGCCTCAAGTGCGCTCAGCCTCAAGGCCAGCTGATGGACCAGATCCATTCTGTGGATCATCTCCGCATCGATGAGGGCCTGCGCCAGGACTGTCGAATCGGTGGGATCGAACGTTGTGCGGGAAAGGTAGTGAACCTGGGCGGGGGAGCTCATCGGTTTCCTTCTCTCAGACGTCGCAAAAAAAATGATGTTCACTTACGAAACTCTCCGGACCGACCGGGCGTGCCCACCAAAATCCGAGCAGCTAAGCGTCCCTTCCATAAAGATGCTGCATCGCGCGTCATCATTCCAGTCCCCAATAGTGGGGACAAGAATGTACCCCGGGCTAATCGACCCTGACGGGGTGAGTCGGCTGCTCAGGGCGGTGTGCGATGACCGCCGCTGCGCAGCGTGCGCCTGGGCTGAGTGCGGGCTACAGCCTCGAACGATAGGACCACAATGACGCTGATCGGTAACGCTCGTTATGCGGGCGGCCGCACGGACCCCTTCTCCGGGGATGACCCGGCCGCGCGGCGCCGCACTGCGGCCTTGAAACGTACCGAATCGGGGATCCGTGCCAGCAGCGGACCGGCGATGATCGTGATCAGCACATACGCGGTCGCCAGTGGCGCGAGCCGCGGCTCGATTCCCGCGCTGACAGCGAGCCCGGCGATCACGATGGAGAACTCCCCGCGCGGGGTGAGGATGAGCCCGGTGCGCCAGCGCCCCGGAATACCGACCCCGGCGCGTTTGGCCGCCAGGTAGCCGGTGAGCGTCTTGGTGGCCATCGTGAGTGCCGCGAGGGCGAGGGCAGGCAGCAGCACCGGAACGATGGCGCGCGGATCGGTCGAGAGCCCGAAGAAGACGAAGAACACGGCGGCGAAAAGATCCCGAAGCGGGGTAAGCACCCTGGCCGCGTGCTGGGCGACCGGCCCCGAGATTGCAATGCCGACAAGAAAGGCCCCGACGGCCGCCGAGACGCTCACCTTTTCAGCGGCCCCCGCCACGAGCATGGTGAGGCCCAGCACTCCCAGCAGGAGGGGCTCGGGATGCTGCACCGAGAACAGAGTCGAAACGATGCGTCCGTGTCGAAGGGCGATATAGAGAATGACCACAACAACCGTGACCGCGATCACCACGGTCGTCGCCCCCGCCAGGAGCCCTGCCCCGATGACAAGGGCTGACAGCACAGGCAGGTAGAAGGCCATGGCGAGGTCCTCGATCACGAGGATGGACAACACCACCGGCGTCTCCCGGTTTCCCAAACGACCGAGGTCGCGCAGTACCTTCGCGATCACCCCGGACGACGACACCCAGGTCACTCCGCCGAGGGCCACAGCCGCGACCGGCCCCCAACCGAGCAGCAGTGCGAAGGCCGCACCAGGAACCGCGTTGAGCGCGACATCGAGCAGGCCGCTTACCCGGGTCTGCCGCAGGCTCCTCACGAGTTCATCAGCGGAATACTCCAACCCGAGCATCGCCAGCAGCAGAATCAGGCCGATCTCTGAACCGACCGCGAAGAAATTTTCGCTCGCGCCGAACGGCAGGACCCCACCCTGACCGAATGCAAGTCCGGCGAGGAGATAGAGGGGAATCGGCGAGACCCCGATCCGGATTGCCAACCGCCCGAGGATGCTCAGGCCGAGGAGCAACCCTCCCACTTCGATGAGCAACGCAGTGGTGTCATGCATGGCAACGCCGCTGGTTAGCTGCGACCGTAGGCGATCAAGCGGCTCAAGGCGTCGAGCCCGCTCCTCGTGCCGACCGCGATGATGACGTCACCGTGGGCAAACACTACATCGGGCGTCGGAGACGCGATCACCTGCGGTCCGCGCACGATCGCCACGATCGACACCCCGGTCCGCGTGCGTGCCTTGGTATCGGCCAGGGGCCGGTCAACGTAGGGGGAGTCGGTGGGCAGCGAGAGCTGTTCCGTAAAGAGTCCGGCTGCCTGTTCGCGCAGGCCAGCGAGTTGTCCGAGCATGAGGGATGTCCCGAGCACGTCGGCGAGCGCCGCAGCCTCGTCATCGGTCAGCGGTATCGAGACGCTGCTGGAATCCGGATCGTCCAGGTCGAACAGGGCCAGATCGCGCTCGCCCGACCGGTGGGACACGACGCTGATACGGCGCCCGCTCTCAGTCAGAACATCATGGCGCACGCCGATGCCAGGCAGGTCTACTCGCTCAACTCGAACTCCCACGCCGATAAGGCTATCAGTGGCCCATTGGCGTCCAGTCGGAGATGGCGCGGGTCGAGGTCAATGTGCTGTCATCGCGCGGTTCGCGAGCCCGCCGGTCACCCTGCTAATGTTGACCTTCGGTTCTCGCTTTTTCATCGAGTAGCTGCGCACCTCTAGCTCAATTGGCAGAGCAACTGACTCTTAATCAGTGGGTTCCGGGTTCAAGTCCCGGGGGGTGTACGAAAATCCCCGCCAACTCTCGCCAGTTTGCGGGGGTTTTCTTTGTCGGGAGCCGTTTTCGGGGCTGACTCACGACCACCTCACGTTATGGGGTCATTCGGTCGTGGCGTCGCCAGCCGATCCCGGGGCGCGGCTCGCGCAGGGGCTACCGTGCGGCAATGGACAAACCGCGAGGCGGCGCGACGGTCTTGCTGCCACTCCGCGCGCGGCCCGATGACGCACCCGTGACTCTGTGGCCTTAGCTCGGTCTCGGTAGGGATTTTCAGTGACTGACGTGCTCGGTAGCTTGGTGGCCGGCGCCGGTGTGAGGATCGGGTTGGGATG
>JAYTEZ010000130.1:0-9784 GCA_043734805.1 Microbacteriaceae bacterium | reverse complement strand
CTGCGCAGTATCTTCCCCCGACTCGCCGAATCCGACCTCTACGTCTGCGGCCCGACAGCCTGGCTCGACCTGGTCGAAGCCGATGCCCGAGCCGCCGGCATCCCCGAACATCAACTTCATACCGAAAGGTTCGACTGGTGAGAACACGTGGAACACTGACCGGAATTTTCGCCTCGGTAAGCCTGGTCGTGATCGGCTGGCAGTTCGGCACCGCGGCGCTCGCACCTGCGACCACGACATCGGCGCTTCTGTCGAGGGTGCCGGCCGCGAAAACGTCCGCCGCCGGCTCGTCGGGAGCCGCCAACAGCTCGAGTGCCTCGGCGGCGCCGAGCACCGCGGGCGGCACTGTCGGCGCTGCAGCGCCGAGCACCTCGGGCGCGAAAGATGGCAAGTACTCCGGCGTCAGCGTGGGCACGCCCTACGGCGACGTGCAGGTGCAGGTGGTCGTTTCTGGCGGTAAAATTACCGACGTCGTGGCCCTGCAGCTCACCAACGATGGCGGCAGGTCCGTGCAGATCAGCAATTATGCGGCACCAATCCTGCGCTCCGAAGCGTTGCAGGCGCAGTCCGCCAATGTGTCGAGCGTCAGCGGCGCCACCTACACGAGTGACGGCTATCTCAATTCCTTACAGTCGGCTCTCGATAAGGCGGGGCTCTAGGCACAGCATGCGCCACGTCTTCGTCACGATGGGGACAGCGCTGTCCATCGATCTCCCCGGGGTGGATGCCGCCGCGCACACCGTGGCACAGGTCGAGCAAATCTTTCAGGAGGCCGACGACCGATTCAGCCTCTACCGACCAAACTCGGAACTGAGTCAGATAGCCGCCGGTACGACAAGCCTCATGACTTCGAGCGCGGAACTCCGGCGCACCTACGCCGAGGCCCTGTTCTGGCGAGACAAGACAAACGGGACTTTCACCCCACATCGGCCCGACGGAGTGGTTGACCTTAACGGAATCGTCAAGTCGATGGCGCTGGAGCGTGCCGGCACGGCCCTCGATGACGCTGGCCTTGTCAACTGGAGTCTCAACGCGGGTGGGGACGTATTTTGCCACGGTGAACAGGAGCACCAGCGGCCCTGGACGGTCGGAATCGTCGACCCCGAAGATCGCGGCGCTCTCCTGTGCTCCCTGGCTCTCCGCGGTTCCCGACGCGCCGTCGCAACCTCAGGCAGCGCCGAGCGCGGCGATCACATCTGGCGAGACGGAAGTCACGATACCGTCGACTTTCGACAGGTCACAGTTGTGGCCGACGACATCGTGACCGCCGATGTGCTCGCGACGGCCATCGTCTCGGGTGGCGAGACGAGTCTCGAGGAGATCAGCGCGCGCTGGGCCATCGATGTGCTGACGGTCGATCGAGAGGGCAACCTGCGGGCAACGCCTGGGCTTCGCGCGGCGCTGCTCGCCTGAGTTGCCGGTGGCCGTCGTTTGAGGCCGTCGTCAGTGACCGTCGTCAGTGACCGTCGTCAGAGCCCGGACTCGGCGAGGCGAACGAGGATGGCGTTGCTGTCCGTACAGAGCAGCACATCATCGGGGGCCGCGGCGCGAATCGCCGCCATGTCGCTCTCGTTGAGTTTGACGCCGCTTGCGCTCGAAACACCACCGCGGAGCAGCGAGGCTCCCGTGCCGTAGCGCGCGCGCTGACGCTCGTACAATGCGAGCAGGTCGACGGGGAGTTTGCTTGCGATTGTCGAGCGATTGGCCGCGGAGTGCGAGCGTTCGCTCGTGAGTGACCCCAGGCTGGCGTCGCGCTGCTCTTCGAGCTCGGTCACCTTCGCCCGCAGGTCGTCCTGCCGGCCACGAAGCTCACCGGCGGCCGCGTCGAGGCCGTCGAGTCGTTCCATGACCCCCAGCTCGATCTCCTCGAGATCGAGCTGGCGTCTCGTCAACCCGGCGAGTTCGCTTTCGAGCCCGGCAACATCCTTGACAGAGGATGACGTCTGCAGCCGGTCGGAATCACGCTTGATGCGCGCTTCGACGACCGCGACATCCGCCTCGATGCGTCCGAGCTCGAGTCGGGCGTCCTCGAGAGCACCGGTCGCGCTCGTCAACTCGAGCCGGAGTGCGTTGGCATCGCTCGCGAGTCCGGCCAGAACACCGATCTCTGGCAGCGTTTTCGCCTTGTACTCCAGCTGTTGGAGCCGGGTATCGATCGCCTGGAGTTCGAGCAGGCTGGCCTGGTCGTCCGGGCTGGCTTTCAGCGGCATTGGGCCCTCACTTGCTCGTTACTGGACAATCGTAAAATCCCATGGATCGGTTCGCAGGTCGCTCACCGTGACGTCGACGCCCGGGAGGGCAGCGCGCAACTCCTCGGCAGCCGTGTCGAGCCAGAGCCATTCGCTGGCCCAGTGCGAGACGTCGATGAGAGCCGGGCCGCCCGCAAGGCGGGAATTCTCGCGCGATTCGGAGGCCGGGTGGTGGCGCAGGTCGGAAGTCACATAGACGTCAGCGGCGAGCACGGCCGGCTCGGCGAGAAGCGAATCGCCCGCGCCGCCGCAGAGGGCTACGGTCTCGACGATGCGCTCGTATTCGCCGGATACCCGGATTCCCGTAGCAGTCGCCGGCAGGAGCTCACCCAGCAGCCGGGCGAACCTGCCGAGCGTCGTCGGCTCGACGAGTCGCCCGACACGGCCGATTCCCCGAAACGGCGTCTCTCCCGCAGCAATCGGGCGGGCGTCAACGAGGCCGAGGCGACTCGCGATCACCGCCGACGTTCCGGTCTCCACGACATCCGCGTTGGTGTGGGCGGCGATGAGCGCGCAATTGCCGCGGATCAGCCGCGCAAGCACCGCTCCCTTGTAGCGGTCCTCTGCGATGCTCGTCACGCCCCGAAGCAGCAGAGGGTGGTGCACGAGCAGGAGGTCGGCACCCGCCTCGATGGCCTCAGCGGCGACATCCGGAACTGCGTCGACCGCGAGGCGGATTGAAGAAACCAATGCCTGGGGGTCCCCTGAGAGAAGTCCAGGGGAGTCCCAGCCTTCTGCACCGGATACGGGCCAGAGGCGTTCGATAACGGCACTGACATCGGCGACGGTGAGGGGCATGGGGTCAGTCTACTTTCCGCCTGCGGAACGAATTTGCGGACAGCAGTGAACTGAAGCGACTCAGACTTGCGCGCGCTCCTGGCGGCGAATCGTTGGCACTCCCGCCGCCAGCGGGGTGAGCAACCCGAGCGCGAGCGCGACGAGCACACCCAGGTCGGTGCCAGCGAGGTCACTCGACAGCGGCACTCCGAAAGCGGTAAATAGATAGCCTTCCCAGCCGAGCCAGCCGACAGCCGCGGTCGTGAGACCGAAACCGATGACCGAGGCGACGATGAGCATAGAGAGGTTAACCCAGTTGACGTCGGGGTAGACGCCGCCCCGTTTGAGCAGCGAACCCGTGTCGAACCGGCGTCTCCGGATGATCATTTCTGCCGCAAAGATTCCCGCCCAGGCAGCTACCGGAACCGCCAACGTCGTCGCCAGGTCGCGGAAGATCGTCAGAGCGCCATCCACCGTGACGCTCAGCACCATCGCGACACTGAACAACAGCGCGCCAACGATCACCGTCGACCAGACGCGCGGTACCCTCAACCCGGCCGCCTGGAGAGCGAATCCGCCCGAATAGATACTGAGGATGACGCCGGACAGCAGACTCAGAACCGTCGCCGCGATGAGCGGAATCGGGTACCAGGTCGGCATCATGAGCGCGATCGTGTCGAGCGGAGCGCGCGCGAGTCCGGTCGCGGTCGTCGGACTCGACGCGGCGAGCACGGCGCCGTATGCAATGAGCAGGAAGGCCGGAACTGTGGTGCCCAAAGGCGCCCAGAGCATCGCGGCCGCTCCCGAACTGCTCGGTCGCTGGTAGCGCGCCAGCTCAGCGCTGCCGCTCGCCCACACCAGCCCAACGAAGCTGAACACCAGCACGACCCCGGTGACCACCAGAATCCATGGACCATCGCCGACCGTGAGCGCTTTCGCGATGTCAACCGATGGCCAGGTGATCGCCACGAGACCGATGACGAGAATGCCAGAAAAAATGCTCAGCACCAGCTGGATGCGCGCGAAGAGAGGGTAACCGAAGAATGCGACGATGAGCGCGAGAACGAATCCGACGGCCATCGCGATGATCGTGATCTGCAGTTCGCTGAGAGGGCCGCCCAGGCGCGCACCGACAAGAATGCGTGCGGTCGAAGCGGCAATAATCCAGAGCAGCACCGCGCCCCAGAACAGGCGCGTGATCACGGCAAGAACAGCCGGTACCGCGTTGCCGATGAAGCCAAACGTCGCGCGCGAGACGATCATCGTCGGCTGCCCGCTCTTTTTGCCAGCGAGTGTAACGAGCCCGAGCGGCAGAAAAGAGATCGCGACGCCAATGAAAGCGGCAACTATCGCCTGTCGAAGGCTCATGCCGAGCGAGAATATGGCGCCGCCGAAAGCGAGGCTGAGCACGGAAGAGTTGGCGGCGAACCAGAGCCAGAAAAGTCGGGCCGAGCGAGCCACCCGCTGGTCGAGAGGAGTCGGTTCCGGGCCGCTCGCCTCGAAGCTGAACACCGATTGCCTTCGGGGCTCGTCGGCAACGAGTTCGTCTTCGTCGGTCGGCACTCGTGGGCCGGCGATCGGCTGAATCGGGGTATGGATCGACGTTGGCCGGATGCTGGCGGCGCCATCGAGCGTGGCCGGAACGGGGCCGACCACATTTTCTCGCGCGGGTTCGATGTCGGACGGCGGGGACGCCGCCTCCGACGTGGGCTCAGGCTCCGGCGTGGGGGCTGTGCCGAACGAAAAAGGAAAAATTGTCGGTAGCGACGAGGAAGAGCCAGCGGGCTCAACGAGGTCGTAAACGGGCGGCGCTGCGGAGGCCACCGGCGTGGCTGGGGCGACCGGCTGTATGACCGGCGCGGCGGTGGCGTCCAGCGCAAAGAAATCGTCCAACCTGGCAAAGGGAGCCGCGAGCGCTGAAGGAACAGCTAAGCCCAACGGCTCTGGATCGGGCGCTTGCTCTCCCCCCGCGGACGACCTCAGGTCGTGCGGCTCCTCAGGAGAAACGGTCGAGTCGACGAGGCCAGAATGATATGGTCGGCTACTCTCGATCGACCCCACCGAATCGGGAGTTCCGATCGGGAGCATCCTGTTCTGCCTGTGCCGTAACTCACGCGCCTCAGCTTCCCGCAGGGATCGCCTCCGCGGTGATTCTGGAAGCACGGATGCGATGGACGGCTTCGTCGCAAACGGCACGATCGGATCACCCGGAAGAATCACCGGTGACCCCGATGGCGCGGGGAGACCAGCCAGCGAAAATACTGCGGCAGGAGCTATGGGTGACGCCGGCACCGTCGGCGGCGTGGGCGGCGTGGCTGGTACTGGTGATGCGACGACCTGGATGGGCCCGGAATATCCAAGTCGTAGGCTTTCATTTGCGATAGCGCTGGCCAGCGCATCGTCGTCATACTCGAGATTTTCGGAACCCTGGCCCCGATCGGGAACGCTTTCCGTCGGCGGCGTGAAGGTAGAACGCCGCGGGCCGGTCGGCACCGAGGGCGTTTCTGTGAACCCGATTGTCCCAGTGTCGTCGTCGTTTGCCATGCCCAAATAATACGGGTTCACGGCGTTTTATCAGGGTGCCGAGCCGATTGCTCGACCGCACCGCAGTGGAATTCGCTAGACGCCGCGACGACCGGTGATGACCCGCGCGAGAAAAACGATGACCGCGATAATCGCCAGAACGATCCCAACCCACAGCAGGAACCCGAGTGACTGGACAAACCCACCCGTCACCAGGAGGACAACGGCGACAATCACAACTATAACCAGAAGGAGATTCACGAGATTTTGCCTTTCTGTCTACACCACGGGTGGCGGTCTGCAACCCGCACTCAATCCACTCTAGGGAGCGGCCACCGACAAAGAAAGGGGTTGATTGTGCCGAAACAAAGGGTATTCGGAGCATCCCCTCACGCGTTTTGTGCCACCTTGTTCTTCGCAGGGAATCCGTGCGGTCGAACTGCTCTGCCCGGCAACGACGTAGTAGCGTTCAATTCACGCCTGAGAGGTCCCTCTCACATCATGAAAGCTGGATCCGGGATGGGCACGTTACTGTACGGCCAGGCGATCGAGGTCGTCTTCGACGACCGCGTACTCGCGCATCTCCAACTCGTCATCGGGCTCAAGCTGCGGCGCGACGAGAGTTTCTTCTTTTGCTGGCATGACGAGCAGAGTGTTGGCTACGGTAGGAGCGCCATCTGGCTCGACCCGGCGATTCCGTTGGTCTTTCGATACAGCAGTGGCCTGATGCCCAAGATCAACCGGGAGTGGCTCGAAGCCCTCACCCTCTCATCGAACAGTTCCCAGGGCCTCCAGCTGGTGGAAGAAGGTGGCGCCCCTCACAAGGCCTCGGAAGGGTAACCGCCCCAATTGTTGACGAGCGCTGGTCGCGAAGGCGGCTACGCGAGGTAGGAGTGCAGGTCGGCCGACCGAAGCCTTTTGAGGCTTCGTTTTTCAAGCTGACGCACGCGTTCGCGAGTGATTCCGTAGAGCTCCCCCACCTCGTCCAGAGTGAGAGGCTGCCGCCCCTCGAGGCCAAATCGAAGTCGGATTACCGTGGCATCCCGCGGTGGCAATGAGTCGAGGCCTCGCCGGATATCGTCGTGACGGAGGTCCAACTCGACCAATTCGAACGGCTCCGGGGTGTCAGCGTCCTCGATCAGGTCGCCGAGCTCCGTGCTTCCATCATTCCCAATTGGGATTCCGAAAGAAATCGTGACGCGATCGGACTTCTCGAGTTTGATGACCTCAGCCACACTAACGTTGGCACAGTCGGCCACTTCATCGAGCGTGGGAGTCCGTCCGAGTTCCGCAGTAAGGTCGCGGCGCACACGATCGAGCCTGTTAATCTTCTCGACGGTGTGCACCGGAATCCGGATGACGCGGCTGGAGTCAGCGATCCCTCGCAGAATCGACTGCCTGATCCACCACGTCGCGTAGGTGGAGAATTTATTGCCGGTGGTGTAATCGAATTTCTCGACCGCTCGCACGAGGCCAAGGTTTCCCTCCTGGATCACATCCATGATCGGCAATCCACGACCGGCGTGGCGCTTGGCGATGCTGACCACAAGCCTGAGGTTGGCGCAGACGAACGCGTCACACGCGCTGTCGCCATCGCGCACAAGCCAGAGGAGTTCTCGCGTGAACTTGCCGTCGATTTCGGAATCGAGAGTGAGACGCTCTCCGGCCAGCACCCCCACTTCGATTCGGCGGGCGAGATTAACTTCCTCCGCGGCCGTCAGCAGCGGTGCCCGAGCAATTCGATGCAAATAGTCATGGAGCGGGTCCGTTGATACGTGCACCCGGCCACCAGGATTCGCACCCTCACGTTCGTGACTTTCATACGCCTGTACCGTCATGAATGCCCCCCAAATTGGTTACAGCCAGCGTAGGGGACGGGCAAGAACGGAGGCGAGGGGTTGACAATCTTTCGACGGAAAACGATAAGGCGCCCCTCGCGATCACTTCCCGACTACGGGCACCAACGAATGGCCATTGACAGTTCCCTTCTGAACCTCATGTTCACGACTGGCAAATGAAGCAATCGCGGCTTCCCAGCACTCAAAAACAGGGTCCGGTCCCCGGGCATTCATGGCGAAAACTTCGAACGTTGCGCCACGTTTCTGGATGTAGCCGAGAACCTTCTGGGGAGATTCCTCCGCTTTTCGCCGATCCCCCACCCGCCATTCATGATCCGAGATCTGACGAACTTCGAGAGCGGCCGCCGGGCACGACCCGTGCAATGCGTTCAATACCGAACCTCCATGAGCCGTGAATCCAGGCGGGAACGCGCTGCCTCGAATAAGACACCATCGTCTCGCCACAGTCCCAAGAGCCAAGGTTAAACGACCCAGTTTGAGGATCAAGGGGATTGACATTCGTCAACTTTGCGATACCAGCATCCGGCCGACGAATGCGCAAACCGCCGCACGAGCCCGGATGCCCGCGTTCCTTGAGCCCCACGGCGAGGTGGGCCACTGCACGCGGGCTGCTGCTGCGAGGCATACAGCCCTAACGGCCATCATTAGTAGTGTTCGGTGGAGATCCGCGGAGGCAGTCTGCGCGCCATCCTCATCGACCATGATCCTGACAATCGCGACCTTATCGAACCGTGCGGCCGCAGGCAGGACTGAACTTTCGCGACACGACACTCTGTTCCTCACGCCAGTGCGACGGGCGCACCGAGGGTACCTGTACGCTAGAGTTTCGTCGTAGCCGAGCGTCATCAAGACGCCGCTGCGGGCCTTTAGCTCAGTTGGTAGAGCGCCACGTTTACACCGTGGATGTCATCGGTTCGAGCCCGGTAGGGCCCACACATATATCCCCGGTCGTGCGCCGAAACCGCTACCGACCCACGCCCTTAGGCGGCGGACGAAGCAAGCTCGGCGACCGCCGAACGGTAGGCCCCGATCGAACGCGCTTCGCCGGGAGAGGTGACGAAGCTCGAGCGGATAATGCCGTCCGTGTCGATGAGGAAGGTCGCGCGATTCGCGTAGCCCTGGTCATCCATGAAAACTCCGTAGTCCCTGGCAACGGCACCGTGCGGCCAGAAGTCGGCGAGGACGTTGAACTCATAGCCCTCCTTCTCGGCGTACGCGCGCTGTGTCCACTTCGAGTCAACGGAAATGCCGATCAACTCGACGCTCTGATCGCTGAACATTGAAAGGTTGTCGCGCAACTCGCACAACTCGCCCGTGCAGGTGCCCGAGAATGCGAGCGGGAAGAAGACGAGGGCGACTGGCTTCTTCTGGCGGAAGTCGCTCAGTCGGATGTGCTCTCCGAACTGGTTCGGAAGTTCGAAGTCGGGTGCCAGCATGCCATTCTCGAGAGCCATTAATAGTTCCTTTTCGGCGAACAAAATAATCAGATCAGTTAAGACGACTCCCAATCCTAATCCTGACGCGGGCATTGACCTCGGTGTGCCGGATTCGCAGCTGGTCAATTGCGAAGCGACACGTCCCGATCGAGTAGGTCACACCAGCGCGAAAGGATCGAACGTACTAGCCTCTCGCACGTCCGTCCCCGAGGCGAGAACTAGAATCGATGAGGCCCCGCACTTCAACCGACGGTCGCAACCCGATCGTGGTCGTGCTCGGCATACTTTGCCCACGAATAAGAACGAGGTCGACGTTGACGGTTAACGACCAGGACCCCTACTCGGTGAACCGCACCGACCAGGACCCTGAGGAGACTGCCGAATGGCAGGAATCACTCGACGCGCTGGTAGCAGCGCAGGGTCACGAGCGCGGGCGTGAGATCATTCTCAGCCTGCTCAAACGGTCGAAAGAACTGCACCTCGGCGTGCCGATGGTGCCGACGACCGACTACCTCAACACGATTGCGCCGGAGAACGAGCCGGAGTTTCCCGGCGACGAAGATCTCGAGCGCCGCTATCGCGCCTGGCTTCGCTGGAATGCCGCCATCATGGTGCACCGCGCGCAGCGCCCCGGAATCTCCGTCGGTGGCCACATTTCGACCTACGCTGGTTCCGCCACCCTCTATGAAGTAGGTAGCAACCACTTCTTCCGTGGCCACGATCATCCAGGCGGCGGCGACCAGATCTTTTACCAGGGCCACGCCTCCCCCGGCATGTATGCGCGCGCGTTTCTCGAAGGCCGCCTCAGCACCGACCAGCTCGACGGCTTCCGCCAGGAGAAGTCCCACCCGGGCGGCGGGCTCTCGTCGTACCCACATCCGCGGCTCATGCCCAAATTCTGGCAGTTCCCCACCGTGTCGATGGGTCTCGGCCCGATCAA
>JAYTEZ010000129.1:0-4256 GCA_043734805.1 Microbacteriaceae bacterium | reverse complement strand
GCCGAACAGCACGAGCTGAATGAGTGTGTAGACGATGGTGAGGCGGCGAAGCGCGGAGGCGAAAATCATTGAGTGCTCGAAACGTCAGAGCTGGATATGAGGTAACCGGCGCCGCGCCGAGTCTCGATGATGTCGGTCTCGCCGGGAAGGGTGAGTTTTTTTCTGAGGTATCGGATATAGGTTTGGACGACGTTGCTGAAACCGTCGTAGTTGCTATCCCAGGCATGATCGATCAGCTCGCTGGAGCTGATGATGGTGTCAGAATTGCGCATCAGATACTCAAGCACCGCGTATTCCTTCGCGGTGAGCGGAATGCTCCTTCCGGCGCGGTGCGCGGTTTGCGTCGCGGGGTCGAGCATGACGCCCTGGGCGTTGAGCGTTGGCGGATGCGCGCGGGGCGATCGCCGGAGTAACGCCCGCACGCGCGCGGTCAACTCCGCGAGATGGAAAGGTTTGACCAGATAGTCGTCGGCCCCCGCGTCGAGCGCATCCACCTTGGAGCGGAGAGAATCCAGCGCTGTCAACATGAGTACCGGGGTGTGGGGATTGAGCTGCCGAATCCGCCGGCACACATCCATCCCCCCTTGGGCAAGCCCCGGCAGCATGAGGTCGAGAACGACAAGGTCGTAGGTCTCGATTTCAATGGCTTCGACGGCCGCTGGAGCGGTGAGAGCCACATCGACTGCATACCCGGACTCGGTGAGGGTTCGCCGAACGATATCGGCGATACGGTTGTCGTCTTCAACGACGAGCAGTTTCATGATCGAGCGCTTTTCATCATGCCTCGCGGATCGGTCGGGTTCACGACGGTACTACATGGCGGCCTACAATTTGCGGTGTGCCGACCGCGCACCGGGCTCCGATCACCCACCGACCACCTCACCGGTTCCCGCACCCTTCACGGCGGTACCCGTCGCGACAGCAACGCCCTTCGCACTCACCTCAAGCGCGAAGTCGACCTGGTTTTTCGAGCCGCGGTAGATGCTGAACTTGTTCTCGGCGTAGTGATTCGCGCTGGCCTCGTTGTCGAAGAAGACAGTGGTCGTGGCGCCCGCGGCAAGCGTGAGGCCGGTGAGCGGCAGATAGTAAGACTCCGACTGCTTCGTCGTGACATCCGTCATCGTGTAGTAGACCTCGAAACCCGCGAGCGGGTTCGACGACGTGTTCTTCAGTGTGACCTGCAGCCGATCCGCGATTGGCTGTTTGGTGGACGGATCAACGTTGTTCTCCGCCATCGCGCTGACCAGCGACAATCCGGGGGCAGTGGTCGTGTTTGCGATGGGATTTGTTGTGACGGGAAGGAGCGACGGTGCGCCACTGGCGCCGGGTGCGGCGGCGGCAGCGCTGGGTGCTGTGGCAGGTGCGTTGGATGTCCGGACTGCGAGGCTGATCCCGGCGACCACGGCGATGGCCGCGATGGCGGCGATAATGATGATTTTCCACTTCATTGCTATTTCCTTTGCAGAGTGCGCCGGGTCGTTGCGACCATGGCGAATACAACGGAAGCGAGGGTCGCGACCGCGAGGGTGATGGCATAGGGGATCATGTCTGCCCAGATGTATGACAACGGTTGCTGGTTGTACTGCTCCTTGATGCCGAGGAAGGCAAACGACAGCCGTTCGAAGTGCTTCTCAATCGATGCCACCTCAATGGCGTTACGCACAGTGTCGAACCCGGCAAAATGCGCCATCACCGTCAACTCGTCTGCCTTCTTGATCTGAAGGGAGGCGAACAGCCCACCGGGAACCTGGTTGTCCGGGTCCATGGTGTCGCCGATCTGAGGCATGATCAACACGACTACGAGCCAAATCACAAGACCGAGAATCAGTCCCGTACTGAGCTGGCGGGAGAGAACGGTCAGTCCGACCGAGAGCGCGCTCCAGAACATCAGGTACACCCACGCTGCGGCGGAAGCGATGATGATCCGGATCACATCGTGGCTGCTGAGCGCCGCGCCACCGATCGTCGCGATGGCAGCGGTCGACACGACCGTAAGGAGTGCTACGACGATGAGCCAAACGACAGCCAGCCCGAGGAGCTTGCCGCCCACCAGAGCTAACCGGCCCAGGGGTCGAGTGAGCATCAAGTCGAGGGTCCCGCGGTACTTCTCTTTCGCAATCGTGCCGTAGCCGAGAACGACCGCAAACAGCGCCCCAAGGATCTCGATGTATTCCATTCCCCCACGCAGCAGCTGAAGTGGGAAGAGTTGCGGTGCCGCTGCCACAACCGAGCTACCGGTTTTCGCCAACTGCTGCACATACAGGTTGTACGCATCCAGCTGAACACGGAAGTTCGCGGCACCGATCACCACAGAGATGACAACCGCGAAACTGAGGAATCCAATCAGAATTCCGAGCAATGGATCGCGCCGGAGGTCCAGTAGTTCCTTCGATGAGATCGTGAATACGTTAGTCATTGAGAGCGCTCCTCAGCCTCTGGCGAGGGGTCGCCGCCACGAGGAATGTCATGACCGCGACAAACGTGATCAGCACGACGATCGCTCCGACGGGGCTCCCCGTCACCGAGCTGTCGTGGAGCACGATGCTCGCGGCACGCTTGAATTGCTCCGTCACCGCGAGCGGGCCCGTGAAGACATTGATGGCGTCGAAGATCCCTCCCCCGGGTGGCGGTATGGACGGCACCGGGTTCAGAAGTGCTACCGGTCGCGCCGCGGTCCCGAGTTGGGGAAGCACAAACGTGATGACGCTCCACGCAATGAACGGAGCAAGCAACGCCGTCGTCTCTTTCTTGCTGTAGGTGCCGGTGAGCATCCCGAGCAAGGCGAAACCGGTCAGGAGCAACCAGGACAGCGCAGCGAATACGCCGAGCCGAAGTGTCGAATCGAGGTTGAGAATGCCCCCGGTGATGGCACCGATGCTCGCCCAGCTGATGATGGTGCTTATCCCAACTACCACAGCGATGACGACACTCAGTGCAGCGAGTTGGCCGAGCAGGCGCCCGACAGCACCAACGGGGCGGCTCAAAATCAAGGTGAAAGTCGCCGCTTTGCGGTCGCGAAGTGTCGCCTGCACTCCGAGGACGATCGCCATAAGGGCACCGATAAGGACCACGTAGATGACGGAGTTGTGGGCGTAGTCGAGGGGCGAAGTCCCGGCGAACGGATTCGGAGCTGTCGTGAGCCCTGCGGCGGTGATCTGTTTGTAGACGGCAGTCACCGTGCTTCGTGCCGACCATCCGATGAACGACGACACCGAAACCATGCCGAGAAAGACGAACAGCAGGAGCTGAGGGACCCGGGCTCGCCTGGTGCACAACAGTTCGTGCCGAAACGATGCACTGAATCCGTTCACCGGACGGGCGTGGATTCGAGTTGGAAGTACACGGACTCGAGGGAATCTTTCCCGGGGAAAGCGTCGAGGGTTCCGGACATCGAATCGCTGTGCACCAGGCTTCCGTTGCGCAGGATCCCGATGCTCGTGCAGGTCTTCGTTACCTCCGACAGCAAGTGGGTGTTCATGAAGATTGTCATGCCGAACTCGCTGTTGAGGCGCGCGACGGTGTCCCTCAGGCCTCGCACGCCCTCGGGGTCAAGCCCGGATGTCGGCTCGTCAAGAAAAAGCACCGCCGGGGAGTGCAGGATCGCCTGCGCAATCCCAATCCGTTGCCGCATGCCCTTGCTGAACCCGCCAATGCGGCGGTCTTCCACGCCCCCGAAATCGAGAAAGTCGAGAACCTCAGAAATGCGCGCATCCGGCTTCTTCATTCCCGACAGGTGCCCGAAGAACCGAAGATTCTCACGCACAGTCAGGTGGTCATAGAACTGCACATTCTCTGGCAGGTAACCAATCGACCGACGAACGTCGTGTGCCTCCGTGACCACGTCGTACCCATTGATGAGCGCGGTGCCTGACGTCGGTGGCAAGAGGGTGGTGAGAATGTTGACGGTGGTCGTTTTACCGGCGCCGTTGTGGCCGAGCAAGCCGAAGACCTCACCTTGAGGGATTTCGAGAGTGAGTTCGTTGAGCGCCTGCCGGGCGCCGAAAGACATCGTTAGCGCGCGGGCCTGGATGGCAAAAGTAGTCATGCTACCGACGCTATGAGGATGAACATGGGACCAGGATGAGAAGGCATCGCGGCCGAACGTTTGGCAGCCTCGGCGTATGTCGCCCGTCACTAACGACGGCAAAATCGGGCTACGCGCGGCGTGTCATCCGCTCGGTGCGGCGATTGCTGAGGAATGCCGTCGTTGCGTGTGGCCCAACACAGCGCCGAGAAGCCTTGCGCGAGCGTGCGGT
>JAYTEZ010000128.1:0-7075 GCA_043734805.1 Microbacteriaceae bacterium | reverse complement strand
GCACGTGACCAAGCCGGTCGTCGGCTACGTTGCTGGCTTCACCGCTCCCGAGGGCAAGACAATGGGCCACGCCGGCGCAATCGTCTCCGCCGGCGCCGGAACCGCGCAGGGTAAGAAGGAGGCCCTCGAGGCCGCCGGGGTCAAGGTCGGCAAGACGCCGAGCGAGACCGCCGCCCTCATGCGCGAGGTGCTGGCCGCTCTCTAAGCACTCCCGCTCCGGCGTGCGCGCTTTTCGTCGGCCTCAGCCTTCGGCCTTTCTCGTCGGCCTCAGCCTTCGGAAATTCAGGACATCGCGCAGCGCTTGCCGCGGTTCACCTCAGTGAGGGCCATTCCGGGGTGCACTCTCCTGAATTTCCAAAGTGCAAAGTGCAAAGTCCAAAGTGCAAAGTCCGAAGTGCGAAGTGCAAAGTGCGAAGTGGAAATTGCGAAAGACGGACGGGCGCACCGCGGATACGGACTGCCGCCGGTAGGCTCCGACGGGTATGAAACGTCCGCTCACCGCCCTCTTCGCCGCGCTCGAGGCACTCCTCGTCGTCGCAATCGGAGTGGCAATCCCTCTCGTTCCGCTCACCGTCATGTGGGCGTTCCAGTACGGACTGCAGGTCGAGTGGGTCGTCTTCTGGCGCGCGGCGGTGGACCTCTGGCTGCTTGGCTCCGGCGTCGACGTCACGATGACGCTCGACCCGACCATCGCCGCAGGGCTCGGCTTTGCCGGCGCGGGGACCCCCTTCATCCTGACCATCGCCCCGCTCGGGTTCGGGCTGCTCACCGTGCTCCTCGCTGTGCGCGCCGGGCGCCGTATTGGCGAAACCCCGCATCGCTTGGTCGGAGTGTTCGTCGCGATCGGAACCTTCGCGGCGCTCTCGCTCGGCATCACCCTGAGCGCCCTGTTCGCATCCGCGCGACCTTCGATCTGGCAGGGCACGTTGCTGCCGACCCTCGTGTTCACTCTCGGCATTGTGATCGGCTCAGAACTCGGCCGGCGAAGTCCGATTGCGGTTCGCACGGATGCCTCCGGCAGCGCGATTCGCGACTGGATCAACCACTGGCGACCGCAGTACCGCGTGGTTGCCGTTGGCGCGCTGAGGGGCGGAGCCGCCGCTGCAGCGGCAGTGATCGCCGCATCCGCCATCATCGTCGCCGCGCTCCTGGCCGGAAACTACGCCAGCATCATCTCCCTCTACGAAAGCGTGCACGCCGGGCTGCTCGGCGGGATCGCGCTCACCATCGGCCAGCTCGCCTTCCTGCCCAACCTGGTGATCTGGGCGGCATCCTGGCTCGTGGGACCTGGGTTCGCGATCGGCAGCGGCTCCTCCGTCACCCCGCTCGGTTCACACCTCGGGCCAATTCCGGCCATGCCCGTCCTCGGCGCTCTTCCGAGCGGCGATCTGGCCTGGGGATTCCTCGGGCTGCTCGTGCCGGTGCTCGCCGGTTTCGTGGTGGCGCTGACGCTGCGTCCGCGGCTGGTGCGCAGCCTCGGTGCGTCGTCCGGCGACCCGTCCTCCGGCGACCAACGGACGCCGGCGACCGGGCCGGCGCTGCTGGCGACCGGGTTGCTCATCGGGGTCGTCGGCGGCATCCTGCTCGGCCTGCTCGCCGGGGCATCCGCTGGCTCCGCCGGCCCAGGCCGACTGGTCGACGTCGGTCCGTCACCCTGGTTGGTCGGCCTCTACGCGGCGCTCGAGATCGGGGTCGCGGCAACGATCGGCCTGCTCGTGGCACGCCCTCCTCGCCAGAGATAACGCGGGTTGGGAAGCGCGGGAGCGGGTCACCGGCTAAGCCCGCGGATACTGCCGCGATAGGCTCGGGGGGTGCTCTCATTGGTCGTTCTGATCTCCGGTGGAGGATCGAACCTCCGCGCACTTCTCGAAGCCTCTGAAGACGCCGAATTCCCGGCTCGGGTCGTCGCCGTCGGAGGGGATCGGGACGCCGACGGATTCGCGCACGCCGAGGCGTACGGCATTCCTACCTTCGCTGCGGCGTTGTCGAGTTTCCCCGATCGAGAGAGCTGGGGTGACGCCATTCTCGAGCAGGTGCAGGTCTGGCAGCCCGACCTCGTGATCCTCAGTGGCTTCATGAAACTGCTGCCACCGCGGGTAATCGCCGCCCTCAGTCCCAACCTCATCAACACCCACCCCGCCTTCCTGCCGGAGTTCCCCGGCGCGCACGGCGTGCGGGACGCACTCGCGGCCGGAGTGACCGAGACCGGCGCGAGCATCATCATTGTCGACAACGGTGTCGATGCCGGCCCGATCATCGCCCAGCGCCGCGTGCCCGTGCTCCCGGATGACACGGAATCGACCCTGCACGAACGCATCAAGCACGTCGAACGCGAACTGCTCGTGCAGGCCGTGCTCGATATTGCCAACGGAACCACCGACCTCGAGGAGCTCGCGAAAGCATGAGCGGCCCAAGCCACGATCCAGCCACGCCTGAATTGGACACTGTCCGAACCCGTAACGCGATACCCATTACGCGCGCCCTCATCTCGGTGAGTGACAAGACCGGGCTGCTCGAGCTGGCGGCCGCGCTCGTCGCCGCGGGCGTTCAGATCGTTTCGACCGGCTCGACCGCGAAGACGATAGCGGATGCCGGCCACCCGGTCACCGAGGTCGCGACCGTCACCGGATTCCAGGAGACCCTCGACGGCCGCGTGAAGACCCTGCACCCGGCGATCCACGCGGGCATTCTCGCCGACCTCCGCCTCGCGAGCCACGAACGCCAACTCACGGAACTGGGCATCCGCCCGTTCGAGCTGGTGGTCGTGAACCTGTATCCGTTCGTCGAAACCGTGGCCTCAGGTGTCACCGGCGACGCGGCCGTCGAGCAGATCGACATCGGTGGACCGGCGATGGTGCGCGCGGCAGCCAAGAATCATGCCAACGTCGCTATCGCTGTTTCTCCGGAAAACTACCCACAGATCATCAAGGCCGTGACCCTCGGCGGCACGACGCTCGCCCAGCGGCAGCGGCTCGCCGGTGAGGCCTTCGCCCACACCGCGGCGTACGACACGGCTGTGGCGGAGTTCTTCGCACAGAACATCGGAATCCGCGCCGAGCATCCCCTCGATGAAGCGGATGTCTTCGAGGTGAAGGCCAGCCTCAAGCAGGTGCTGCGCTACGGCGAGAATGCGCACCAGGATGCCTCCCTCTACGTCACCGAGCACGGTGCCGGTATTGCCCAGGCGACGCAACTGCACGGCAAGGAGATGTCGTACAACAACTACGTGGACGCGGATGCCGCCCTCCGCGCCGCCTATGACTTCAGCGAGCCGGCCGTCGCGATCATCAAGCACGCCCAGCCCTGCGGCATCGCGGTCGCGCGCGGAGCCGGCGATCCCATCGCCTCGGCCCACCTGCGGGCGCACGAGTGCGACCCGGTGTCGGCGTTTGGCGGCGTGATCGCGGCGAACCGTACGGTTACGGTCGAAATGGCCGAGCGCGTCAAAGACATCTTCACCGAGGTTGTCATCGCGCCCGACTTCGCGCCCGATGCCCTCGAACTGCTGCGGACAAAGAAGAACCTGCGACTGCTGGTGTTGCCGGCCGGCTACCGTCGCGACCCGGCGGAGTTCAAGCAAATCAGCGGTGGCCTGCTCGTGCAGCAACCCGACGTCTTCGACGAGTTCTCATCGGATGGCTGGGCTCTCGTTGCCGGCGAGGAAGCCGATGACGCCACCCGCGCCGACCTCGAGTTCGCCTGGCGGGCGGTGCGCGCGGTCAAGTCGAACGCGATCCTGCTCGCCGACGACGGGGCGTCCGTCGGCGTGGGCATGGGGCAGGTCAACCGGGTCGATTCGTGCCGGCTGGCCGTCAGTCGGGCGGGGGATCGGGCGGCCGGGTCGGTCGCGGCATCCGATGCCTTCTTCCCATTCGCGGATGGCCTGCAAATCCTGCTCGACGCTGGTGTGCGCGCTGTCGCCCAGCCCGGTGGCTCGGTGCGCGACGAGGAAGTGATCGAGGCGGCGAAGGCCGCCGGAGTGACGATGTACTTCACCGGCGAGCGTCACTTTTACCACTAGCACCGCTGGTTGAGGAGCGCCCGAGCCTGCGAGGACGCGTCTCGAAACTCGCGAAACCCTCGGTCACAGCACGCTCCTAGCCGAACTCGAATAAGGTCGTACCTCATGACTGTCGCCGCACGGCCCGTTCCCTTTCTCCGCAGGTTTGCCGCCGCCGTGGTGTCGGCGCTCTCCGTCGCACTGATTGCGCTGGCCGCTGTCTCGGTCCTGTTCTTCGGCGGCAGCACGGCCACCCTCGGCCAGCTCATCAACTTCTTCCTCGGCTCGACGCTTATCGTCGTCGCCGCCCTGGCCGTCTTCGCGCTCGTCGGCAGCTACCGAACCTGGTACCTGCGTCTCATCGGTGGTCTCGTCGCCGCACTCATCGGCGCCGTGGTCGGGTCTGCCCTCGGCGTCGTGACCGGCGGTTCCGCGGTGACCGGGGACATCGTCGGTCGACTGTTCGAAACCCTCATCGGAGCGAACCTGCCGTTTGTGCTCGCCGTCGTCATCGCAACGCCGACCGCCGGCTACGCGATCTGGCGCGGCATCGTCGGAACCGCGGATGCCGCAGACCGCCGCATCGCGATCGTGCGCGCCCCCGCAAACAACCTCGCCGACGGCCAGCTCACCCATGTCGAGCGAACGTCGATCGACCTCGAGCTTGCGAACACCCAGTGGGACGAATACGTCGCGACGCTCTCGAACGCCGGGTGGGAGATCGTCGAAGTTGCCGCCGCGAATGAGCAGCCTGATTCGGTCTTCATCGAGGATGCTGTCGTGCTCTTCGGAGACATTGCCGTGATCGCGAGCCCCGGCGCCGAGTCCCGCCGCGGCGAGATCCCCGGAGCCGAGCAGACGGTGCGGCAACTCGGCTTCGGCGTCAAGCGCATCGAACTGCCGGGCACCCTCGACGGTGGTGACGTTCTCAAGGTGGGAACGACCGTCTATGTTGGCCGCGGCGGCCGTACGAATGCGGAAGGCATCCGTCAACTCCGCTCCATCGTCGCTGCCCTCGGGTACACGGTCGTCGCCGTGCCCGTGACGAAGGCGCTGCACCTCAAGAGTGCGGTCACCGCGCTTCCGGACGGCACTGTGATCGGCTACCCGCCGCTCGTCGACGACCCGTCGGTCTTCGGTCGGTTCCTCGCCGTGCCCGAGGCGGAGGGGGTTGCCGTCGTCGTACTGGCGCCCGACACCGTGCTCATGTCGAGCGCGGCGCCAGAGAGCGCGGCACTCATCGCCGACCTCGGCTACCGCGTGCTCAGCGTGGATATCGGCGAGTTCGAGAAGCTCGAAGGCTGCGTCACCTGCCTCTCGGTGCGCGTTCGATAACACTTTCGGGCGAATTCTCGCCTGGCCTTGCGCCGGGCAAAGACTCGGGCATATCCTGTAGGGCTGTCCGGTCGGCAGTGCTGTTCGTCGAAAAGCACCGACCTCGGGCCATGACCAGAGTGCAAACGTACGTGTTCAGGAGGACGCCATGACCTACACATTTCTCGCAACTGCAGGCGCGAAACGTGTTGCCGTCCGTCCGACTGTTTTTGCCGTCGGAACTCGGTAACGCATGGGCTCATCGCCCCTGACCCAGTTTCATCGACCCACTCCACGTTCTTAGACCCGGCCATCGCCGACCCAATCTCCAAGGAATTCTTCGTGTCTGCAGACAAAAAACGACCGGGTACCTTTTCCTCAATCGTTCGAATCTACCCCTGGGCAAAGCCCGCCATGCCCCGCATCTACCTCGGAATGGTGACCGCTCTCATCGCCGCGCTCGTTGCGCTGCTCATCCCCCAGGTGCTCCGCGCGCTCATAGACGGACCGCTCAAGGATGGCGACTCGAGCCAGATCTGGTGGCCGGTTGCCGCGGTCCTCGGCCTTGGCGTGCTGGAGGCCGTCATGATCTGGTTCCGACGCTGGTTCGTGTTGCAGCCGGGAACCATGGTCGAGGCCGACATGCGCAACTCGCTCTACAAACAGCTTCAGGATCTTCCGGTCAGCTTCCACGACCGGTGGCCGAGCGGGCAACTGCTATCGCGCGCCATGAGCGACCTCAACCTGATTCGCCGCTGGTTCTCATTCGGCATCGTGCTGCTGGTTGTCAACGTGATCACCATCGTTGTCGGCTTCGCCTTTCTCATCTCGGTCAGCTGGATCCTCGGGCTTATTTTCGTGATCTGCTCGATCCCCCTCTGGATCTACGGGTTTGTGTTCGAGAACAAATACTCGATCGTCGCCCGTCGCAGCCAGGATCAGGCCGGTGACCTCGCGACCGCCGTCGAGGAGTCGGTTCACGGCATCCGCGTTCTGAAGGCATTCGGTCGCGGCCAGTACGCTCTCAAAAACTTCGCCTCGCAGGCGGAAGACCTGCGCGGCACGGAGATCGAGAAGGCGAAAGCAATCGCCGGAATCTGGCTCTGGCTTCTGCTCGTTCCGGATGTCTCCTTCGCGCTGTGCCTGCTCGGTGGCGTCTGGCTCGCGGCCGATGGCCAGATCTCGGTCGGTCAGCTCGTGGCGTTCTTCGCGACCGCGACCGTGCTGCGCTTTCCGATCGAATCGATCGGGTTCCTGCTCTCGATGACCTTCGACACCCGCACGGCTGCCGACCGGTTCTTCGAGGTCATGGATGCACCAAACACGATCGTCGACCCCGAGAACCGGAAGAAGATCGCGAACCCGGAAGGGCGACTCGTGTTCAACGACGTGCACTTCCGCTACGCCGATTCGCCCGGCCAGTACGCCGATCTCCTGGACGGGGTCGACCTCGCGCTCGAGCCGGGCGAGACGATGGCGGTCGTCGGCCTCACCGGGTCGGGCAAGTCGACGCTCACCGCCCTCACCACGCGTCTCTACGACGTGACCGGCGGATCGATCACTCTCGACGGAGTCGACATCCGCGATCTCACCCGCTTCGACCTTCGCCGACACATCGCGATGGCCTTCGAAGACGCGACACTTTTTTCGGCCTCGGTGCGTGACAACGTGCTGCTCGGTCGTCCGGAAGGATCGGAGGCGGAACTCGCCGAAGCGATCGACATCGCCCAGGCCGACTTCGTCTACGAGTTGCCCGAGGGC
>JAYTEZ010000127.1:0-5442 GCA_043734805.1 Microbacteriaceae bacterium | reverse complement strand
CCGCGCGGTCTGGTATTCGGTCGTGCCCGATCGGCTGGCAGACGTGACCGATTCACTCCGATCGGACCAGGATCCAGTCGCAGCAATCGTCGACCCCGGCGAGCGCGCTCGAACCACACGGTATCTTTCGTCCCTGACGGCGCGGTTCGCCGCTGACCGACTGCGGTCGCTGGCCGACGCTGAGAAACAGCTCACCGACGACGTGGTTCAAGCCGCCGACTACGTCATCACCATGGGTTGCGGCGACGCCTGCCCGATCTTCCCCGGCGAGCGCTATGAGGACTGGGAGCTCGTCGAGGATTGCCCGGCTATAAGGCGCGGGGGTTATGGAGCCGACCGGATTCGGGTTAGCGGGCCCGCTCTGGCTCGGCGCTGACGGCGCGGATCGCAACACCATCGAGGTTAGGCAAAGCGCGCTGAAGTTGATGCTCGGCCTCGTGGATGACGTCGTCAACGTCAGACAACAGGGTGTCCGCCACCAGGATTGTCGCTGCGCCGTTCAAACGGTGGCCGACCCAGCGCAGTTGCAGTTGGGGAACCGCGAGAACACCCGGAGTCGCGATGAGGGCGGCCTCTGCCCGTTCCACCAGTTCTGGCTCGATCCCATCCATGAGCCGCCGTCCGATGCTCCGCACCGTGCCCCAGAGCAGAACGATGATGATGACAGAAATTAGCAAACCAACAATCGGGTCGGCCAGCGGGAATCCTGCCATGACCCCGAGCGCACCGATAACCACCGCGAGGGAGGTGAATCCGTCGGTGCGAGCATGTACCCCATCGGCCACCAGAGCGGCGGATCCAATTTGCCGGCCAACTCGAATGCGATAGACCGCAACTGCTTCGTTTCCAATGAAGCCAACGACGCCCGCAGCGAGCACCCACCAGAGGTTATGCACCGGCTGCGGATGGAAGAGTCGGTCGATGGACTGCCAGGCGGCAACCACGGCGGAGAGGGCGACAACAGCGACGATGAATAGTCCTGCCAGGTCCTCAGCACGCCCGAATCCGTAGGTGTAGCGGCGAGTGGCAAGCCGACGCCCGAGGACGAAAGCGATCCACAGTGGAACGGCGGTAAGGGCATCCGAAAAGTTGTGGATCGTGTCCGCGAGCAGCGCTACGGAACCGCTGATCAGCACGATAACAAACTGCACAACTGTCGTACCGAGCAGGATGAACAGGCTGATTTTGAGCGCTCGGACCCCCTGCTTACTCGCCTCGAGGGCGTCGTCGATCGAATCGGCGGCGTCGTGGCTGTGGGGCACAAACAACCCGTAAAAGTAACCCTTTATTCCGGTGGGGTGCCGATGAGAATGACCGTCATGGTCATGGTCATGGTCATGGTCATGGTCATGGTCATGGTCATGGTCATGATCATGGTCATGGTCAGGAACACCGGGCATCTGGTTATCGGGCGAGTGGTGTGTGTGTCCTGTGGTCATTGCGTTGCCTCTATATCCTGTGGGTGGTGATGCCGTGGTAACCCGCCGAGGGAGTGCTCCGCTTGGAAGATAGCGTCCGCGACGAGTTGACGTGCGTGCTCGTTTTCCAGCCGATAGAACACGCGGGTGCCCTCGTGCCGGGTTGAGACGATTCGAGCGAGCCGCAACTTCGCAAGGTGCTGCGAAACAGCAGCGGCTGTCTTGTTGACGATGTCGGCCAATTGGTTCACGGAGAGCTCACCGTCACGGAGGGCGAGAACAATGCGAACCCGCGTGGCATCGGCAAGCATGGCGAACACCTCGACGGCCAACTCAACGTACTGGCTGTCGGGGTCTCGTCCGCAAGTTCGATTATCTGCATCCATACGCAGATTATTTCATAGTAAACCGGGGTCGACCTGCTCGTGGATCCGTGGCGGGTGGCCGGTAGCACTTCATCGTATGGTTCGGGGTTGACTTTTAAACTCGGTGAGCTAATATTAAGTACCCCCCGGGGGTATTTAAAAGGATTCTCGTGATCGAGAGTGCGGCACTGTCGCTGACGTGAACGACCGAGAAACTTCCAACGCCATTGCGCACCTCGTGCGCTCCCGAAACCCAAGAACCCATCCCCACTCAAATCAAATTGGAGACCGAACCATGTGCAGCACCGACACCAACGCCAGCGCGAACGACCTGGGTCTGACCGACAGGAGCGCAGGGTGCGGGTGCGGTTCGCACTCGGCTGAACAGCGCAGTGGCGAGATAGCAACCGATGCGGTGACCACGGAATACCTGGTATCCGGCATGACCTGTAGCCACTGCGTGTCCAGCGTCACCGAAGAACTCTCGGCGCTGGAGGGCGTAACCGGGGTGAGCGTCGAGTTAACCCCCGGCGGAACATCACGAGTGGTCGTCGCAAGCGCCACCGAAATCGACCCACTCGCCGTCCGCACCGCAATCGACGAGGCAGGTTACGACCTCGTCAGCCCAACACGATGAGTGCCGTCGACATCGAATTCGACATCGGGGGGATGACCTGCGCGTCCTGCGCGACCCGTATCGAGCGCAAACTGAACCGCCTCGACGGCGTGGAAGCGACGGTGAACTACGCGACTGAAAAAGCGCACGTGCGCACCGAAGCTGGAGTGGCTACCGACAGCCTGATTGCCGCGGTTGAATCGGCCGGATATACGGCCGTCGTTCCCACCCCACGGACGGGCGCCGCCCCGGACGAATCACCCCCCGCCGACAACGAGACGACGGCGCTGCGTAATCGGCTCATCATTTCGGCGTCGTTGGCCTTCCCGGTGGTCGTCCTTTCCATGATCCCGGCGCTCCAATTCACCAACTGGCAGTGGCTTGCTTTGACGCTGGCTGCTCCGGTTGCGATCTGGGGAGCGTGGCCCTTCCACCGCGCCGCCTGGGTCAACGCGCGGCATGGCGCGACGACCATGGACACTCTCATCAGCGTGGGGGTTCTGGCTGCCTTCGGTTGGTCGCTTTACGCGCTGTTTTTCGGGACGGCCGGCATGGCCGGAATGCGAATGAGTTTCAACCTCATCGCCGTCCCCGGGTCCGGCGCTCACGAAATCTATCTGGAAGTAGCCACCGCGGTCACCGTGTTCATCCTCGCCGGCCGGTATATCGAAGCGCGCGCGAAACGTGAATCCGGTGCGGCGCTGCGGGCTCTTCTCGAACTCGGCGCAAAAGATGCGACGGTGCTTCGCGACGGGGTGGAAACCCGTGTGGCCGTGGACTCTCTTGTTGTCGGTGACCACTTCGTTGTACGCCCCGGGGAGAAAATCGCAACCGACGGGCTGGTCGTCGAGGGCGCTTCCGCGATCGATATGAGCATGCTCACCGGCGAATCGGTTCCCGTCGAGGTCACCACCGGCGACCGGGTCGTTGGCGCAACCGTGAACGTTGGCGGTCGACTGGTTGCCGAAGTTACTCGGGTCGGAGCCGAGACTGAGCTCGCCCGTCTCGGGCGTCTTGTCGAGGAGGCCCAGACGGGCAAGGCTGAGGTGCAGCGGCTTGCGGACCGGGTGTCCGCGGTTTTCGTGCCCGTGGTCATCGTTCTTGCACTGCTCACCTTCTTCGCCTGGGCACTATTGGGCGGCTCGATTGAGGTTGCCTTTACGGCCGCCGTCGCGACCCTCATTGTGGCCTGTCCCTGCGCTCTCGGCCTCGCTACCCCGACGGCGTTGCTGGTGGGCACCGGTCGCGGTTCACAACTCGGAATTCTCATCCGCGGACCACAGGTCCTCGAGCAGACGCGACGAATCGACACAATCGTCCTCGACAAGACGGGGACGGTGACCACCGGTCAGATGAGGGTTGCCTCGGTTCTGGCTGTCGATGACGCTACAGAGTCGAACGTGCTTCGCTTCGCAGCTCAGGCCGAGCACTTCTCCGAGCATCCCGTTGCTCGGGCCATCCTCGATGCCGCCAAGGCCAAAGACATCGACATATCCGGCGCCGAATCATTCAGTTCCGTGCAAGGGTCCGGGGTCCAAGCCGTCGTCGACGGAAGCCTGGTGCTGGTCGGCCGCAGCTCCTGGATCGAGCAGGACTGGTCGCTCCCCATTCCATCCACCCTTCACGTCGCAGTCAGCGAGGCGGAATCAGCGGGCAGGACGACCATGATCGTTGCATGGGACGGCGCGGTTCGTGGCGCGATCACGCTCAGCGACACGGTTAAGGCGAGGAGCGCCGACGCGGTGCGACAGTTCATAAAATTGGGGCTCACCCCCGTACTGCTCACCGGGGACAACGCCGGGTCCGCCGCCGCCATCGGGGCCGAGGTGGGAATCGTGGATGTGCGTTCGGGAGTCACCCCGCAGGGCAAACTTGACGCGATCCGCTCCCTTCAGTCGGAGGGTCGAGTCGTCGCGATGGTCGGCGACGGCGTGAATGACGCGGCGGCGCTCGCCGCTTCGGACCTTGGTATCGCGATGGGCGCTGGGACCGACGCGGCGATCGCGGCGAGTGACGTGACCGTGATGAGCGGCGACCTGATTATCGTCGGCGACTCAATCAGGCTGGCTCGACGCACCCTCGGCACGATCAAAGGCAACCTTTTCTGGGCATTTGCCTATAACGTCGCGGCCATCCCGGTCGCGATGCTCGGCCTCCTCAACCCGCTGATCGCCGGGGCGGCAATGGCGCTTTCTTCGGTATTTGTCGTGAGCAACAGCCTGCGTTTGCGCAGATTCCGAGGTTCCTCGGCCGTGGGACTGGCCACCATTACCGCCACATCCCAAGCCTGACTCGGCTGGGTTCGACGATGTGACCCTGCGCCATCCGCCCGGAGGCTTGTCGAGCACATGGGTTACAGTGTTGTGCGGCGTTGGCGGACCAGAGGCAGGTGTTGGATGGGTGTGAAAGCTCTCCGAGCAACCCCGAACACCGACAGCACAATACTTCGCCGAGCGCTGGTCGCTGTCGTGACCGTTGCTGCGCTTATTCTGGGGCTCATCGCCATGCACTCGATGTCGGTGACCAGTTCCGCGATAGGCTCGCAGACCGCTGAATCCCAGCCGCACGCGCACCATAACGATTCGCCCGTGATAGCCCATTCGGCCGAAACGGTCTCACTGGTCTCGGAGAATGTCACCCCCGCTTCCGCAGGCACGGGCACGGGCACGGGCACGGCGATTCTGGCTCCGAGTTGCGACGGCGTCTGTGAGATGCGCTGCCTGCTCGTGAGTTTGGTGTGCGCATTGAGCATTCTTGCGGCGATCGTCGGGCTCCTACTTGTCAAGCGCCCCGCCCTTCCGAAGTTCAGTATTGCTGCCATGGTGCGCATAACGCGGGTCGCAGCGCAGCACATCACACTTCTTCAGGCACCGTCCCTGCACATCCTTTCCATCAGTAGAACCTGATTCGACACGGAGGCATCCCTCGTGTGGGTGCTATCGACCGCGGCCAACGCGCCGTTGTATCCCTGTCCTTTTCCTTCGTTCCACTGATTGGTTGATCCACATGTTGAAGTCCCGCACGACAATTGCGATCGTTGGCC
>JAYTEZ010000126.1:0-1972 GCA_043734805.1 Microbacteriaceae bacterium | reverse complement strand
CTCTACAACAGTGCGGCGGTGGTCGACGCATCCGGGTTGCTCGGCGTGTATCGAAAGGTGCACCTGTGGGACCAGGAGAAGCGCTTCTTCCAGCCGGGTGCGGCTGCTCCGCTCGTGGTAGACACGGTGCACGGCCGCGTCGGCGTGATGATCTGTTATGACCTCGAATTCCCGGAGTGGACCCGTCTCGCGGCACTCTCGGGCGTTGACATCCTCGCCGTACCGACCAACTGGCCGCTCGTCGACCGCCCGGCCGGCGAACGAGTGCCCGAGGTGCAGATCGGGATGGCCGCGGCACGGGTAAATCGGATGGCCGTGGCCTGTGCCGACAGATCGGGCACGGAGCGCGGGGTCGAATGGAGTGAGGCAACCACCATCATCGGTGCGGACGGATGGATCGTGGATGCCGTCGGCGCTGGGCTCGGAACCGCGTGGGCGGAAATCGATGTCGCGGCGTCACGGGACAAGCGTCTCACCGACCTCTCCCACGTGTTCGACGACCGCCGGCCCGGGCTCTACACCGCACTCGGTGGCGACGGACCGGCCGCATAGGGCGAGGCTATGCGCCGTCCAATACAAGACGGCGTTGTCCCACGTGAGGGGCTGCGGCAGGCTCTAAAGTATGAAACTCAGTGCCCGGTTCGTCTCCGAAAATGCCTCCCGGTTCGTCCAGTTGAAAGCGCCAGGGCTCGACTCTCCCGAGGCGCAGCGGGACCCCGCGGTTGCCGCCACCGTGAGCACGATGCTCCGGGAGATCGAGGCCGGTGGGCTGGATGCCGTTCGACGGTATGCGGTGAGCCTCGACGGCGATAGCAGCCGCGATTTCGAAGTTGATGCCGGCGCGCTCGCGCGGGCCGGGGATGCGCTCAGCCCGGAACTCCGCGCTGCCATAGAGCTCGGTTCCGAGCGGACCCAGCAGTTCGCGCGACTCCAGCGCGAGCATCTCAGCGATTTCGAAGCCGAGCTCGTTCCCGGGCTGGTGACCGGCCAGCGTTACGTGCCAGTGGGAAGCGTCGGCGCCTACCTGCCCGCCGGACGCTTTCCGCTCACCGCCAGCGCGTTCATGACGGTCGGGGTCGCGAAGGTGGCGGGCGTCCCATCCGTCATCGGGTGCACACCTCCGCAGCCGGGCGGGGGAGCGAATGCCGCCGTCGCCTACGCGGCTGCCGTATCCGGTATCGACCGGCTGTTCGTGCTCGGGGGCGTGCAGGCCCTCGCGGCGATGGCGTTCGGTCTCCTCGGGCAGGCACCCGTGGACATGGTCGTCGGTGCGGGCAATGCTTTCGTCGCTGAGGCCAAGCGACAGCTGTTCGGTGCCGTCGCGATCGACCTGCTCGCGGGACCCTCGGAGGTCGCCGTGATCGCCGACGACACTGCGGACGCCGAACTGGTCGCGGCCGACCTGCTCGGACAGGCCGAGCACGGGCCCAATTCACCCGCGGCGCTGGTGACGACATCCGAAAGGCTGGGTCGCGAAGTGATCGCCGCGGTCGAGCGGCAGCTCGTTGGACTGTCGACCCGCGAGATCTGCGGTCCGGCGTGGCGGGACTACGGTTCGGTGATCGTAGTGAAGTCTCGCGAGGACGCGGTGCTGGTGATGGATGAACTGGCGCCCGAGCACCTCGAAGTGCAAACATCCGAGGACGACTGGTACCACGATGCCCTCGCGAACTACGGGTCGCTCTTTCTCGGGCAGTGGAGCACCGTCGCGTACTCCGATAAGGGAATGGCCGGCACCAATCACACCCTGCCGACCGCCGGTGGGGCAAGGCATAGCGCGGGACTTTCGGTGTCGCGCTACCTGAAGCCGTTGACCTACCAGCGCATCTCCCGCGCGGCCACGATGTCTTTGGCGCCGGCCGTGGAGATCATTTCGGCGAGCGAGGGGATGACCGCGCACCAAGCCACCGCGGCGATGCGCATTGCTCGCCTCGAAGCGGAGCTCACATCGCAAACAGCAGGTTGATGCGCG
>JAYTEZ010000125.1:0-5531 GCA_043734805.1 Microbacteriaceae bacterium | reverse complement strand
GGGTCGATCGGATTTCGCCACGCCTTCATTCGTTCCCTCACCGGAGTGCTCGAAGTGTTCTTCACCCTCGGCGGGATAGCGGCCATGACCGCGCTGCTCAATGGTCGGACCAAGCGACTCGGCGACCTGCTCGCCGGCACCTACAGCCAGAACGAACGTGTGTCGCGGATCGTTCCACCGGTGTTCGGCGTTCCGCTCGAGCTCGTCGAGTGGGCGCGAACGGCCGACGTGGCGCGGATGCCGGACGGACTGGCCAGACGTATCGCGCAGTTTCTGCGGCAGGCCGCCCGCCTCACGCCGGATGCCAAAGACCGCCTGGGTCGCTCGCTGGCAAACGAGGCCTCACGCTATGTTTCACCGGTGCCGCAGCAGAATGCAGAACTTTTCCTCGCCGCCGTCGCCGCCGTGCGCCGTGATCGCGAGTACCGGGCGCTGCAGCTGGAGCGCGAGCGCCTCGCACGTCTTACCCCGGCTCTCGAGGGGCTGCCGCACCAGTTTCCGGACCGCGGCTGAGGTTCGGTAGCTGCCCCAATCTCTTGTTCTACGGAAGGACAATCGCGTTCACCCGATCACCGTCCATCTCCCAAAACGCAGGACATTCACCACTAATTCGCCACTATTGCGCAATCCGGTGCATTTCGTGGTGAATCTCCTGCGTTTTCGGAGGCGAGGAGCGCGCGGCCGGACGGAACCAGGCCAGCCCGCCGTCAGTACGAGCGGTCGAGACTGAGCCGGTCGAGCCGGATATCGAGACTGAGCCGTTACGGCCAGTAGGGATCCAGCAACAGTCTGGTTCCCCAGTGTCGCCTCAGCGATTCAATTTCGGATGGCGCGACGGTGGCAACCCTCGTCTTCGACTCGAAATGATAGAGCCGGGCGTGCGGCGTCCACACGATGGATTTGCCGCTCGCGCGCACTTTCAACGCGAAGTCGACGTCGTTGTAGTTGCCGGCGTAGAGCGTGGAGAATCCTCCGACGCTCCAATACGTGTCTGCCGAGACCATGGCGCAGGCCGCGGTCACCCCTGACACCTCACGGTCGACGCCCATCGAGCCGAGCAGGTCATCCCGTGCCGGTGGCCATCCCCAGGCGATGTGCCCCGCCCAGCTGTCACGGTAAAGATGACCGCCATGCTGGATGCTGCCGTCTTCGAAGTAGAGCAGTGACCCGACCAGGCCGACATCCGGCTGCTCTGCGAGACCGAGCATGATTTCGATCCAGTCGGGCGAGATGAGCTCGATGTCGTCGTTGAGCAGAAGCAGGTATTCGCCGCGCGCGTGCACGGCTCCGCGATTCATTTTCGCCGAGAAGTTGAACGGCGCCGACCAGCGCACCAGACGCAACTGCTCACCTCCCACCTCGATCAACCCATCGATCACCGATTGTGGAGTTTCATCGTCCGCCACGATCACGAACTCGACGTTGGTGTAGCTGCCCCGTTCCCGAATCCCACGCACGGCATCGACGACGAGGGTGCGTTCCTCTCCCCGGATGAGTGCGCGGCTGCCTCTCGTCGGGATGATGATCGAAACCAGTGGAGTGGTTGAGCGCGAGTAGTGGATGGCGAGCGAGCCGCCCGGCTGCGGCACTACGTCGCCCGCTAGTCCGAGCGACGCCAGGTGGTCTTCCACCGCGCGCCGGTTCGTCACGGCAACAGGCCCGGCGAGACCATGCGGCCCGGCGAGACCATGCGGCCCGGGGAGTCCGGGGAGTCCGGGGAGCCCGTGCATGCCCGTAAGCGGCTCGGGAATGTGCAGTGCCGTTGCGTCATCCGCAGCAAGGCGCAGCGCCAGGTCGTAGGGGTGAGCACCTCGCAATCCCGCCCGAAAACCGCCCACACGTCGCATCCGATCGACACGAAAGACGCGAAGATCGCCGAGGTAATCCTGACCCCGTAACCGGATCGGGGAAAAAATCGGCCGGCGGATATTCGTCGCGCTCCGCCCGTGGCTCGCGACGCACACGCTATCGGCGTAGAGCAGGTCGACCTCGAACCGCTCAAGGACCGCACCGATGGTCGTCGTTGCCTCCGGTGCCAGCGAACTGGACGCTTCGAGCCAGAGAAGGTAGTTGCCGTGGCTCTCGGCCAGCGTGGTGTTGAGCAGAGCGGCGTCGTCACTCGGGCGCTCCGGTACGGCGACGACTCGAACGCCGCCCTGAATCGACTCGGCAACCCGGGTGATGTCAGCGACAACACCGTCGTCGACAAAGCAGACGATTTCGAGGACCGGAACGTTTTGACTCGCCGTCGAGCGAAGCGCCTCGGCGACGACGGCCACCGCATGCCCCGCTCCGTGTATCCACACGGTCATCGACGCGTCGGGCCGGGTTAATGCGCCTGACACAGCGTCGATCATGTGCCGCGCATTCGGCGTATCGCGCGTCTGCTCACCCGGAACGGAGCCGTCACGATTCGGCCAATGCGCCAGGCCGCCGAGCGCTGCAGTCGTATCAACTGCTGTTCGGTGCTCAGTTGTTCGGTCGGCGTGAGTGCCGAGGCCGCCGACAGCTGCGCCAGCTGCGATTCGAGCCCGATCACCCGATCGACGAGCTCAAGCTGTTGTTCGAGCGACAGGAGCCTGTGCGCTGTTGATGGCTCAGCCTCCGGGCCCTTCCACGACTCACTGTTCGCATCGGTCACGGCGCGATCGATTCCCCTCGTAGACGGACGAACACTACTGTATCCCTGCAGCCGCTTCGGTCCACGCGGAGCCGCCCGCGGGCGTCGGACCCAGCCCCGCCGGCGTCGGCCCCGGCGCGGACGCCCTCGATAATGGTGTGTGACCGAAAATAGTGCCGCCGACGTCAGGAATGTTGTCGCCGTCGTGCCCACCTTTCGGCCCGACGAGACACTGATCGAGCGACTCGATGCGCTGTCGGCCCAGGTCAACACGGTGATCGTCGTGGACGATGGCAGTCCTCTCGACTCGCGTGAGATCCTGGATCGGGTCGAGCCGGCGGGATACCAGCTCGTGCGAAGCACTCAGAATCGGGGAATCGCCGCCGCGCTCAATACCGGGGTACGTCTCGCGCTCGAGCGCAACGCCGACTTCGTGCTCACGATGGATCAGGACTCGGCCCTTCCCGCCGACTATGTCGCGGCGTGCCTCCGAGCCTTTGCCCTCGCGGATCCGGCAACCCGGCTGGGCGTTGTCTGCTCGGATCGCATCAACGGGGAGCCATCGATACCCGAGCGCTATACGGCTGAGGGTCTCGGAATTGTGCGAGAAGCCATCCAGTCCGGTTTTCTGATCAGCGCGGAATGCCTGCGGGAATGCGGTCTGTTCGATGAAAGGCTCTTCATCGATTGCGTCGACACAGAATTTTGCCTTCGCATCGCGGAACGCGGGTACAGCATCGCCGTCGGGCCGGGCACCGACATCACTCATTCCCTCGGGGAACGCGCTCCGCTGCGCCCGTTCGGCGTTCCGATCCGCCGGAACGGGCAGCAGGCGAGCTACCAGTATCACGGGCCGGTGCGACGGTACTTCATTGCACGCAACAACGTGGATCTCTTTCTTCGCTACCTCAGGCTCAAACCGAGGTGGGTCGTCTCGGCGCTCCGCCGGGAGATTCCCCCCGCCCTCACGACCATCATCGCCGGCCCGCAGCGGACGCGGCAGTTCCTCGCCACTGTGATCGGTGCGACCCACGGGCTGGTGCGAAAACGCGGCCCGCTGTCCCCCGGGCTCCGCGGTTTGCTCACCCCGAAGCGGCATCCCCGTCAGGCCACTCAGGGGCGTTCGAACTGAAAGGGCAGCCAGCCTTGCCGGTCAGTCGGACCGCGGATTCTTCGCGTCGCGGCGCGCAACAAGCAGCCTCTGGTACTCGAGGGAATGTGCATCGATGGTGCGCTGGTCGTCGAGTCCCGTGCGGTTCGCCCGGTGGTAGTTAAGCCATTTGACGACGTGGAACGCGGGATTGACGATGAGCCAGAAGAGCGACCGGGCGAATCCGTAGTCGGGATCGCGCACGATCCGCACCGAATCCCGGAGGATCCCGTAACCGGCACGAAACACCTGCTGCAGCCGGTTGAATGACGGTGTAGCGCTGCCGAGCCGCCGAAGGCTGATCGTCTCGTCAAAAATACGTTGACCGTATTCGCGAAGAGTCAGGTCGTTCGAGTGCTCGACACAGCCCTCGGGGGCGTAGGCCTTGCGATATCCGGCCTCGATGACATCCCGCCCGAATGCGGTGTCCTCGGAGTACGCCAAATCCCTGAACGGGATCGTATTGAGAAGAAAGTCGCGTCGCGTCGCGGAGTTCACATCCGAAAAGAACGCCAGCATCTCGAGCTCTGTGGCGCTCGGTTCGCTCTCACCGCGCTGGTAGATCGTGGTCGTACGATCGGGGCCGAATCGCGCGAATACCGTCTGGATCTCATACTTGAGAAGGGGAAAGCACCCCGGCCGCGGCTCCTGCTTACCCATGACGGCGACCGCATCGAGGCCAGCGGGGTCGAGCGGCGCGGTCATCGCGCCGAGCCAGAGCGTGGTCGCTGGGATCGCATCCTGCGTCAGGTAGGCAAGATTGCGACCGCGTGCAAGACGTGCGCCGAGATTCCTCGTCGTGCCGTGCCCGAACTCGGAGTTCGGAATCTCGTGCAGTCGCACCCAGGGGCGCGAGCGCACAATTTCCAGGGTGCTGTCGGTCGACCCGGAGTCGATGACGAGCACTTCGAGAATTCCGCCGAACTCCTGAGCCTCGAGCATGTCCAGGAGCCGGCCGAGGTATCGCTCACCGTTCAGCGTCGGGATGATGACCGTAGCGTCGACGGATGCGCCTGCCGGCGGGTTCCGGCGGGTTCCAGTCTGTTCGGGGTGCGACACCTAGAACGCCGTCCGCATGGCTTTCTCAAAATCCGTCATGAAGGTCTTGCCGGGATCCGACCAGGTCGTCTCCTCGACCGAGCGCGCTATCGTCGCCGAGTGCTCAACGGCATCCGGACGCTCGATGATGCTCACGAGGCGCAGAGCGATGGCTTGAGGCGACATCGGCACATACTCGATGAAGGTGCTGTCGAAGAAGCCGCGCGTGTTGTCCGCGTCGTTGACGACGGGCACGACGCCACTACCCATGACCTCCATCGGCAGCAGCGACATGTTCGTGAGCGACAGGATCAGGCCGGCCGCGCAGCGATTATAAATGTCGTTGAGTTGCGAAATATCGACGGCCGAATGGTTGATGTAGGGGAACGGCACGTCGTAACCCGACATATCCCAGCCCACCAGGTTGATCGTCACATCGGGCCGCGTTCGGTGGAACTCCCGCAACGCCAGGAGTCCGAATTCCGTGGCGCGGCGGGGCGTCGGCGGGCGCGCGTAAAAGAGAATCTCGTTGCGTGGCTTCGCGTTGTAGTGACTGTATCGACCGGAGTCCACGGCGTAGTCGTACGAGTCGCACGACATCCCATAGTCGCGCCGCAACTTCTCGGCCAGCCACTTGCCGGCCGAAAATCCGTGGAACCCGAGTCGATACGAATTCTCGGCGAGCACGTAGTCGCTGCCAGCGGCGAAGAATGCCGGTTCGAA
>JAYTEZ010000124.1:0-4027 GCA_043734805.1 Microbacteriaceae bacterium | reverse complement strand
CAGGCCATCGTCAACCGGCACGCCGACGACTACGATGCCCTCATCCTGACGGGCACCGCCTACCGCACCCTGCTGCACATGAACGGCGGCGACCTCGCGAAGAAGCACGCCCACCTTGGCACGACCGGCTACGAATGGCTGAGCCGCGACCAGAGCGTCGGGCAACGATTCGCGGATGACCCGCTCACCTTCAAGGCGAACGGGATGAAGCTCTTCGGGCTGGCCGACAGCCTCCGACTCCTCGGTCGTCCGGCCAGAAAACTCGCGCGCGACATTCCGGTGCTCATCCAGATCGGCAGCGAAGACCCCCTCGGCGGGACTCGGAGCGTCGAGCTCCTCGCACAGGCGTACCTCACGCGGTCACACCTGAGCGACGTCGAACTCATCGTCTACACGGATGCCCGCCACGAGATCTTCAACGAAACCAACCGCGACGAGGTCTGCGCCGACACGATCGCCTGGTTGACGTCGCGGCTACAGCCCCGAGTGAGCCCCGGCGCCGGCTGAGCGCGACTGGCGTCCGCCAGCCGCGATGACGGGCGACTGGCTTCCGCCAGTCGCCCGATCCGATCAGCTGGCGAGGAAGCGCAGCAGAATGGTGTTGACCTCAGCGGAGTGGGTCCAGAGCATGCCGTGCGGTGCGCCGTCAATCTCCACGTACTCCGCGGAGGGCAGCGACTTGGTGAACTCACGCCCGGTCACATCAATCGGCAGGATCCGGTCTGCCGTTCCGTGCACAATCAGCGACGGCACGTCGATTTTTTCAATGTCGGGACGGAAGTCCTCGAGCCAGGTGGGCTGGGCGGCGACCGACGCGAACGCGGATGCGCCAGCAGCGATGTTCCAGCTCACCTGCACCACCTCCTGGCTGAGGCGCGTACCGAGGTTCTCGTCGCTGTTGAAGAAGTTCTTGTAGAACTCGGTGAAGAAGGCGTACCGATCCGTGACGACGGCGTCGCGCAACCCGTCGAACACCTCCTGGGGGACACCGGTCGGATTGTCATCCGCCTTGAGCAGGAACGGCTCAAGCGAGCCGAGGAAGACGGCCTTCGCGACGCGACCCGATCCGTAGTTGCTGATATACCGCGCCACCTCACCGGTGCCCATCGAGAAGCCGACGAGAACAATATCGTGCAGGTCGAGGGTGTCGAGCACGATCTTGAGGTCGGCTGCGAAGGTGTCGTAGTCGTATCCGACTGTCGGCTGGCTCGACTTGCCAAATCCACGACGGTCATAGGTGATGACGCGATAGCCAGCATCGAGGAGGGCTGCCGTCTGCTTCTCCCACGACGACCCATCGAGCGGATACCCGTGAATCAAGACGACCGGCTGTCCGGTTCCGTGGTCTTCGTAATGGAGCTCGATGTCTGCGCTGTTTTCTTTTCCGACAATGACGCGTGCCATGAATCCGTTCCTTCCCTCGGCTGAGAACGATCGTTCTCTAAGTTTTTCCAGTGTAGAGAACGTGCGTTCTCAGCGCAAGTAGACTGGGTACATGACGGATCAGGATGTGCGCGCACTGGCGGTCGATGCCGCCAATCGCCTCTACTACCGCCGCGGTTACCAGTCTGTCGGAATGGATGACCTCCGGCGCGAATCCGGACTCTCGTTGCGGCGCCTTTACGGGCTGTTCCCCTCGAAGGCACGCATCGTGCTTGAGGTGCTGGATCATCGCCACGAGGCCTGGACGACGGGTCTCTCCGCGCGCGTGGATGCGGCCGACGGCGGCCGCGGCAGGCTCCTCGCTATCTACGATTACCTCGCCGATTGCTTCTCCGATGGCACCTACCGCGGCTGCGGATTCATCAATGCCTTCGCGGAGCTGGGAACCGTGAGCCCGGCCGTCGCGAACCGGGCGCGGCACCACAAGAAGTCGTTCCAGGCCTACGTCGCCGGACTCGTCGCCGACGCCGGTGCTCGCCCCGAGCTCGCCGCACAACTGTCGATTCTGGCGGAGGGCGCCCAGACGACCGCGGCTATTTCCGGCACACCGGATGCCGCTCGTCAGGCGCGAGGCGCCGCAGAAATTCTCATCGATGCGGCCATGCCGCAGTATCGATGAGCATCTTCACCCGGATCATCAACAGCGAGTCCCCGGCTCGATTTGTCTGGACGGATGACCGCGCCGTCGCATTTCTCACGATCGAGCCGCGCGGCCCCGGCCACACCCTCGTCGTACCGCGCGAGGAAGTGGATCGCTGGCTCGACATCGACGCCGACACCATGGAGCACCTGATGCGGGTGTCACGGCTCATCGGGCTTGCCCAGCGCGAGGAGTGGCAATCGGATCGGGTCGGGCTCATGATCGAGGGTTACATGGTGCCGCACCTGCACATCCACCTGTGGCCGTCGTGGTCGCCGTTCGAATTCCACCCCGCCGGAATCGATCGCAATGCTGATCCCCGTCATTTGGACGACAACGCCGTCCGCCTGCGCGCTCGCCTCCGCTCGCACGGTCACGGTGATCGGATTCCGGCCGAGAACTAGGCTTGTTCCTGCCCGAAGAAAGCGACGCGTCCACAATTTCCCTCGTGGTACACAGCGCTCTCCCCGAGGATGCGATGCTGCTGGGCTTCACACCGGACTCGGTCGCCGTCGCGATTCGACGCTCGCTCGCGCGACCAGCTGGACGGACTACGACTGGCAGCTCATCCACGGCGACGCCTATCCGCCGGTCCTGCAGATGGCTCTCGACCAGGTGTTGTCCGAGGAGGTCGGCGCCGGGCTACGCAAGCCGACCCTTCGCATCTGGGAGTGGAACGAGCCGGGCGTCGTCATCGAACGCATGAAGACGACGTTCACCCCTCTGTATGGTTCGACGCCGGATGAGGTCACCTCGCACGAATTGGCCAGGGCCGAGCAGCTCGTTATCGAAAAATTTGGCACGGAGGAGTGGCTGCAGCGCGTTCCGTGAGCGGCGCCGAGCGCCCGTGTCGTCTCGGCGATACTCCGCTCACCGGATGATTCAGCCATCGTGGGTGTCGATTACTCTTGAATGGTGAACTGGTGGATTTTCGGGGGCGTCGCTGCGGGCATCATCGTCCTTGGTTATCTCGCGCAGCGGTTCAGGTGGATCGACCTCGCCGGCACCAGCTCAAGGAAGAGCGCTGGCAACGGCGCCGGTCTGATCGGGATCGGCGATGAAGTCTTCGCGCCAAGTCGGCACGAAGCCGCGATAGAACTCGACCGCCAGACCATTCTTCCGGCGCCGGCACCCGTTGCCGGTGACCGTTCGAGAGCCACAGCGCAGGCAGGTGTGTACGACGGCCGGGTCACGATTGACCTCAAGCGCACGGGAGAATCGCACAACCCGCGATAATCAGCCGCGCTGTTCGAGCTCCTGATATTCCGGATGCTGCTCGAGCCAGTCGACGACGAAAGGGCACTCGGCGACGACCCGGCAGTCGGTGTCGGTTCGGATCTGATCGAGGACCAGCTGCACCATTTCCGCACCGAGGCCTCCGTGACGCAGGTGGGGGTCGATCTCAGTGTGGGTGAGGTGGATGGCGTTACCCCGGAGCGTGTAATCGGTGAGGCCGACCTGTTTGCCATCCTTCTCGAAGACGTAACGATTCTGGCCCGGAAGATGATGCACGGCACTGGACATTCCTCGAGCCTACGTTTGGCGAGGCGGGCATGCAAAGCGGGCGGCATTCGCACTCGCCTGCCCCGACCGCGCTCGACCGTGAGCCCTGCATGGCGCCGGGGCTCGTCACGCCCGAGATGGCGGAGTCGAATTCATCGACGGTTAGACCCTCGTTGGTTCCTCGTCGTTCCAGTCGACTTTCTCGGAGCTGAAGTTCGGTGCGACGGGCGAACCGACCATCTCGGCGGCTTCCGTCGCGAGAATGGCGGCGTCGGCATCCGCAACCTCCTGCAGCGCCGACTTCTGGCGAAGCGGCGTTGCCTTGAGGAAGAAGCTCAGGATGAATGCGACCAGCACCACGATCAGACTCACCCAAAAGACGGTGACCGTCGCATCGGCGAATCCGTGCAGGAAGGGCGCCGCCAGGCGGTGATCGGCGGT
>JAYTEZ010000123.1:0-6753 GCA_043734805.1 Microbacteriaceae bacterium | reverse complement strand
GTCTTATCGTCGATTACGACGGTACCGACCGCCGACGGATTCATGGCGTCGGTGATGATTCCCCCCACCGCGATTTCACTCAGTCCGTGCGCGCCCGCTGTGGCGCGATCCACGATGATGGCGATGTAGGGCTGTGACGCGGACAGATTGCTCGAGGCCTCGGCGACAGACTTCAACTTCTGCACCGCGGCGAGCACGGCATCCGCGGCCGTCTTCAGGTCTTTCTGACTTGTCGCCGTAATGTTGACATTGATTGTGGATGACGCGAAGCCCCCGCCACCGGACGCGGCGAGCGTGATCCTGCCCACACCCGTCAACCCCGCGACGGCCTTGCGAACCTTGGCCTGCAGCGCGACCTGGTCGGCAGCCGGATCGGTCGTGAGTGAGAAGTTTGTCGCTCCTCCGCCCGAGAACGCCGCGCGCAGGGAACTGCCGCTCGAGCCGATCGAGAGCTGGATTGTCCTGACGCCCTTGATCTTCTCGAGCTCGGCTTCGACCTTCCTGGCCGCCGTGTCCTTGGCGACGAGGCTCGTGCCCGGTTCAAGAACCTGGCTGACGGTGAGGGTGTTCTGGCCGCTGTTGCCGATGAAGTTCGTCTTGAGTCCGGCCGCAAGGAAGCCGGTACTGCCGAGAATGAGCACCGCGACGATGATCGTCGCGACGGGTCGCTTGAGGGTCAAGCGGATGACCGGCAGATACGCGCGCTGCAGGCGGGTCGGGCGATCCAGCTCGTCCGTGCTCGCGGCGGCCGCGCCGACTGCCGTGACTTGCACAGCATCACTGTGACGGTGCACCATCTTTGTGCCGAGGAACCAGTAGGCGAGCACCGGCACGATCGTCAGCGCGACGAAGAGCGAGGCGAGGAGCGCGATCGTCACCGTGAGGGCGAACGGCCGGAACAGTTCGCCGGTGATGTCTCCGACGAGCGCGAGAGGAAGGAAAACGGCGACCGTTGTGATCGTCGATGCGGTGACCGCTCCAGCGACCTCACGTACCGCGGTCTGAATGGCGGCGAGCTTGGTCTCGCCCAGCGTGAGATGGCGCTTGATGTTCTCGATCACGACGATGGAGTCGTCAACAACTCGGCCGATAGCGATCGTCAGCGCACCGAGCGTGATGATGTTGAGGGTGTACCCGGATGCCTGCATTCCGATGAAGGTGATCAACACCGACACCGGGATCGAGATCGCCGTCACCAGGGTCGAGCGGATCGACAGCAGAAACACCAGGATCACGATCACGGCGAAGACGAGTCCGAGCAGCCCCTCGGTCGCGAGCGACTCGATCGACTGCTGGATGAAGGGTGCCTGGTCGAACACGACCGTGAGCTTCGAATTGTTGCCGAGCGCCTTTTCGAAGCCGGGGATGAGGTTTCGCACCGCCTGGGAAACCGAGACGGTATTTCCATCCGGCGCCTTGCTCACCTGGATGGTCAGGGCCGGCTTGCCGTCGACTCGCGAAATGCCGACCACCGGGTCATCCGTGAGCTGAACGGTCGCGACGTCCGCGATGGTGGTTGCTGCCGCACCCCTGCCGCCGAGAAGCGGGAGCGCCGAGATCTGGTCGGTCGACGTGATGCGGTCGCCCGCCTGAACGGTGAGGGTCTTGTCGTTCTCGGTGATCTGGCCGGAGGGCAACAGCGTGCCGTTGGCGCTCAGAGCGTCTTTGATCGCCTGGCTGCGGAGGCCGGCCGCGAGCAGCCTGTCGGGGTCGGGGGTGATGACGACGCGCTGCACGGTGGTGCCGAGCAGGCTGGCGTCGCTCACACCGGCGAGCTTCTTGATGTCGGCGATCGTCGACGCGGCAAGTTTCGCGGAAAGGTCACGCTGGTTGAGGTCACTCGCGACGGCGATCTGGATGACCGGCAGGTCGGAGAAATTGAAGGTGATGACGTTCGGGGTGACATTTTTCGGCAGCTGCGACGCGATCCGGTTGATCGCCAGCTGCACCTTCTGCTCGGCCGTCGCGATATTCGTGCCGTAGCCGAAAGAGGCGGTGATCGTCGACGCATTCGACCTGGATGTCGCCGTGCTCGAATCGAGACCGGCAACACCCTGGATCGCGGCCTCGATCGGTGCGCTGACATCCGTGTCCACCACCTGGGGAGACGCACCCGGATAGCTCGTGACGACAAACACCTGCGGGAGCGACAGCGAGGGAATCAGCTCTTGCCGCAGCGTGGTGAGCGCCACGCCACCGAAGATGCCGACGACGATCGTGACGAGCGCTATCAGCGCGCGATTGCGCAGACTGAAGACGGACAGAAAGTGCACCTGATTGCTCCTGGACTGAGGTTGGCCGCGACCCGCGGAAATGAAACAGTGCGCACAGCGTCGTGCCCTGTCGAAAGTATCTCAGGGAGGAGGGGGGCCGCGTACTCTGCGGGGAGTGCATGGTGCCGGTTACGGTTGGATATCCCTATGACCGCACCGCTCGTGATGACCCACAGAATCGCCCAGCTTCTCGTCGGGCTGTTCATCTATGGCATCGCCATCGCGATGATGGTGCAGGCGGGCATCGGTGTCTCCCCCTGGGATGTTCTCGCGCAGGGTGTCTCGAAGCAGTCCGGCATCCCGTTCGGTCTCGTCACCAACATCATCGGCCTGCTCGTGCTGGTGCTCTGGATACCGATCCGTCAGAAACCGGGCCTCGGAACGATCCTGAACGTCGCGCTGATCGGCCCGAGTGCGCAACTCGGGCTGTTCCTGATCCCGGTGCAACACGAGCTGTGGGCACAGGTGCTGCTCTTCGCCGGAGGCCTCGCACTGCTCGCGGTAGCCACCGGTCTCTACATCGGTGCGCGGTTCGGCCCCGGCCCGCGCGATGGGCTCATGACGGGCATCCATCGCCGCTGGGGTTGGCGCCTCTGGGTCGTCCGCACGTCGATCGAGGTCGTCGTGCTCGGGATCGGCTGGCTGCTCGGCGGCAACGTTGGCGTCGGCACCGTTGCTTTCGCCCTGCTCATCGGCCCGATGGTGAACCTCACCATTCCGCTGTTGCGGCTGCGGGCGGACAGGCCGCAAGAACCCGTACTTGCGAAATGCCGCACACGCGATATATCTTGAGTTAAGAACACGCGATATATCTTGATATTGATGCTGGGCATCCGAACGAAGGGCGGCACATGGCACAGGAAAAGTGGATGATCGAGGGCGAGAAGATCATCGACATCGAAACGATCCGCACGCTTAAGGTTGGCCTCATCGCAGGACAGGTCAACATCGTCGGTCACGACGAGCCGGGCGCTCGCGTCGAAGTCCACTCCGTGCGGGGCAAGCCGCTCAAGGTTTCTATTGACGGCGACACCCTCGAGATCGACCACCCTCAGCTGAGCTGGGATAACTTCATCGACGTCTTCAAGTCGTTCGTCGGCAGCGCGAGCGCTGACGTCAGCATCATGGTGCCGCGGGATGTGGAACTCAAGTTCGGTGTCGTCTCGGCGACCGCTCTTGTCAGCGGCCTCACGAACAACGCACGCATCAGCACGGTCAGCGGCGACGTGGTCGTTGACAACCACCATGGAGACCTCGAGCTCAACGCCGTCAGCGGCGAGATCGCTGTGCGCAACCACCACGGCAGGATCTCGGCCCACTCCGTGAGCGGCGACATCACGGCAACCGGCGAAATCACGAAGTTCGTGAGCGACGGCGTCTCGGGCGACGTTTTTCTCGATCTCACGGGAACGCCGGATGAGGTGCGCATCAACACGGTCGCGGGCGATGTGACAACCCGGCTTGAGCCGCACGTGCCAGTGCAATACTCGATTAATACGCTGACCGGCAGACTGCAACTCGATGACTCGGAAATCACCGGCGTGCGCGGCACCTACAGGGGCAAGTTCGGCGTGCTCGACGAGCACTGGCTCGAGTTCAAGGCAAACACGGTCAGCGGCAACGTCTCCGTGCTGCACTCGGTGACCGCATGACGCCCCCGGTCTTCGCGCACGGCCATCTGAGGCTCTACCTGCTCGGCATCCTCGCCACGCAATCGATGCACGGTTACGAGCTGATCCAGGCTCTCGGCGGGCGATTCGGGGGCACCTATCTACCGAGTGCCGGCACCATCTATCCGCGGCTTGCCAAGCTTGAGGATGATGGGCTCGTCACCAAGTCGACCGACGGTCGCAAGACGGTTTACTCCATCACCGATGCCGGCCGGGCAGAATTGGACGCGCGTCGTGGCGAACTCGACGGAATCGAGAACGACGTCACGGACTCCGTTCGTCGTCTGGCCGACGAGGTCCGGGCATCCGTCAACGACGCGATGAAGACGCTGCGCGCTGACCTGGCATCCGCCGCACGGGACGCGAGAGCGGATGCGCGCGAGGCCGGCCGCACGGTGCGGACGGAGCCGCGGCGACAGGCCGCGAATATTCAGTTTCGGGAGGCCGAGATTGTGCTCAACGAGTTTCGTCACCAGGTGCGCACCGACCTGCGCGGGCTTGTAGCAACCGGTGCCATGCCGGAGAACACGGTCGCGTTGCTCAAGGCTCAGCTGGCCACAGTGCGCCAGGCGCTCCGGCATAACCAGGCCGGATAGGCACCGCCGTGACGCGTTCCTCACGGGCCGGACGGAGCCGATCGCTGAACCGGCGCCCGCATCACATCGCATCCCCACAAATTACTAACACCCTTCGCAACGGGTGTAGTGTCGCTCCACGTGACTAACGAAGTTCGGTCGCCGAAACGGTGGCTGATCGGTGAACCGTTGGCGTCGGAAAAACTCGACGGCCAACTCCTGCCGAAGCACTTGGCGCTGCCGATTTTTGCGAGCGACGCCCTCTCCTCCGTGGCGTACGCGCCCCAGGAACTCCTGCTGATCCTGACTCTCGGCGGCCTCGCCTTTCTGAGTTTTGCGCCCTGGGTTGCCGCGGCCGTCGTGCTGCTGCTCATCGTCGTCGTCGCCTCCTACCGCCAGCTCATCAAGGCGTACCCTTCCGGCGGCGGTGACTATGAGGTGGCGCACAGGAACCTGGGCGAAAAGGCCGGGCTCGTCGTCGCATCCGCGCTTCTGGTCGACTACATCCTGACCGTGACCGTGTCCGTGGCCAGCGGCGTGGACAACATCATCTCTGCGTTCCCTGTGCTCAACAACTGGCGCATTGAAATGGCCGTCGGCTGCGTCATCATCCTCGCGGCGATCAATCTGCGCGGTGTCGCCGAGTCGAGCAAGACCTTCGCCCTGCCCACCTACCTCTTCATTGGCAGCGTCGTCATCATGATCGTGACCGGGCTGATTCGTGCGGCGACCGGAAACATTCCCGTCGCCGAGTCGGCCCAGTTCGCGGTGAAGGGCGAGAGCCTCACCCAGATCGCGTTTATTCTGCTGCTGCTTCGAGCCTTTGCGAGCGGATGCAGCGCGCTCACCGGCGTCGAGGCGGTTGCCAACGGCGTGCCGGCTTTCCGGCACCCGAAGGTCAAGAACGCCCAGCGCACGCTCGTGCTCATGGGCGGCATCGCCATTGTGCTCTTCATCGGCATCGTGGCCCTCGCTCTCATGAGCCGCGTTCACTACGCGGAGAATCCCTGCGATCTCATCGGGTGGAAAGGGTGCGCGACCGATCCGCAACGCAGCGTCATCGCCCAGATTGCTGCGGCCGTGTTCGGCGGCGATAACCAGATCATGTTCTACGTCGTGCAGGCGACGACCGCAGCGGTGCTCCTGCTGGCGGCAAACACCGCATTCAACGGATTCCCGCTGCTCGGCTCCGTTCTGGCGCGGGATTCCTACGCTCCGAAGTCACTGCTGACCCGCGGCGACCGCCTCGTCTACTCGAACGGCGTGCTCGTACTGAGTGCAGCAGCGATCATCCTTCTGGTGGCGTATCGAGCCAACCTGACCCAGCTCATCCAGCTCTATATCATCGGCGTCTTCATTTCATTCACCCTCGGCCAGACGGGCATGGTGGTGCATTGGACCCGGATGCTGCGCGATGGCTGCGCAAACCGCGGCCAGGTGTATCGCAGCCGGGCGATCAACGCGACGGGTGCTATCTTCACGGCGATCGTGCTCGTGGTCGTCACGATCACGAAGTTCACCCACGGCGCCTGGCTGGTCTTCGCGATCATGCCCGTGCTGTTCGTGCTCATGCTGCGGATCAACCGGTACTACGGCCAGGTCGCGAAAGGCATCGAGGTCGACTCGACAACAACTTTCGGTGCGACGGGAGATCATGCCGTCGTGCTCGTCGGCAAGATGCAGAAGCCCACTTTGAAGGCTCTCGACTACGCCATTGCGGCGCGCCATGGGAGCATCGAGGCCGTGCACGTCAACATCGATGATGCGGCCTCGCAGCAGCTGTCGGAGCGGTGGGACGAGATGAATATCAAGGTCCCCCTGCGCATCGTGTCGTCGCCTTACCGCGACATCAGCGTGCCCCTGATCGCATACATCAAGACTCGCCGGGCAGAACATGGCGCAGAAGTCATCACTATCTACACGCCGCAGTACATCGTCGGCCACTGGTGGGAAAACCTGCTGCACAATCACAAGGCCCGGCGCATCCGGCAAAAGCTCATGTTGGTTCACGGCGTGACCATCGCACTGGTGCCCTGGCTGCTTGACTCATCGAAGGCGCTGTACGGGCGCGGCTACCGGCCGCTTCCCGGTGGCGACCGTCGCGGTGAGCCGCGCAGGGCGGTCGTGCGCACGCCGCTTCCTCCGGCCGCGCCGGCAGCGAGACAGCTGGCGAAGCCGGTCACAAGGAAGCCCCCGGTCAAGAAGTGACCGAGGGCGGCTGGCCTGCAATTGCGG
>JAYTEZ010000122.1:0-7357 GCA_043734805.1 Microbacteriaceae bacterium | reverse complement strand
GTACGCCTCAACGATGCGATTGAGGAACTGGGCCCGGATGATGCAGCCGCCACGCCAGATCGTCGCGATCGCGCCCTTGTCGATGTTCCAGTTGTACTTGTCCGCCCCGGCGATGATCGCATCGAAGCCCTGGGCGTAGGCGACCACCTTCGACGCGTAGAGCGCGGCCCGCACGTCGTCCTCGAAGGAGTTACCTTCACCGATGACCGCGATCTCCGGGCGCGCATCGATGCTTCGGCGCATGGCTGCGCGCTGCTCGGGATGGCTCGACACCGCGCGCGCGAACACGGCCTCCGCGATTCCGCCGACGGGAACTCCGAGGTCGAGCGCGTTCTGCACGGTCCATACTCCCGTGCCCTTCGATCCGGCCTGGTCGAGAACGATGTCGATGAAGGGTGTGCCGGTCTTCGCGTCGGTCTGCCTGAGCACCTCAGCGGTGATCTCGATGAGGTAGGACTCGAGGTCGCCCGAGTTCCACTCGGTGAACACGTCGGCGATGGCGGCGGGGGAGTGACCCGAGACATTGCGCAGCAGGTCGTAGGCCTCGGCGATGAGCTGCATGTCCGCGTATTCGATGCCGTTGTGGATCATCTTGACGAAGTGGCCGGCGCCGTCGGTTCCGACATGGGTGACACAGGGCACGCCGTCGACGACCGCGGCGATCGATTCGAGGATGGGGCCGAGAGTCCTGTAGGCCTCGACCGATCCGCCCGGCATGATGCTCGGTCCCTTGAGCGCGCCCTCCTCGCCACCGGAGATTCCGGCGCCGACGAAGTTCAGCTTCAGGTCGCGGAGGTCTTTTTCGCGGCGGATGGTGTCGGTGAAGAGCGAGTTGCCGCCATCGACAATGATGTCGCCCTCTTCGAACAGTTCGGCGAGCTGGCTGATCACGGCATCCGTTCCCGCTCCGGCCTGCACCATGATGATGGCGGTGCGCGGCCTGCTAAGCGACGCCGCGAACTCCTCGATGGTTTGTGACGCCACAAACCCGGCTTCCGGATGCTCGGAGACGAGCAGGTCGGTGCGCTCGTGCGAGCGGTTGTAGACCGCCACCGTGTTGCCTTCGCGGCTGGCAAGGTTGCGGGCAAGGTTCGATCCCATGACCGCGAGCCCGACTACCCCGATGTTTGCCTGTGCCTCGACCACAATTTCTCCTTAAAGCTCACACTCGGTCTGTTTCGAACCGAGTAACAGGCTATCCGTTTTGGTCGAGCTCGCAGCCCTGCCGGTAGCGCACGAGGCAACGCTCGCCCGCGCATCCGTGTAAACTCGGCCACTGGGTTTCGATACGCGCGTTTCGCGCGCTACTCAACCCAAAACTTCGGCGAGGGATCGCCGGCCGCAACTGAAGAATTGCGGCAGGCATCCGTTATCGACGCGGTGGAGCAGGCCAAGGGGTTCGTTATGAACAGCCCACAAGTCTTTTTCCTCACGCTGATGCGTTCGAGTTGAATCCCACAGACGCGGGCCCCGAGCTCGCAAAGGAGAAATCATGGCTGACAAAAAGATCCACAAAGAGCTGACGAACAAGATTGACGCCGAACTGCGCACGTCCTTCGGCAAGGGTGTTGCTCGCAAGCTGCGCGCTGCCGGCATGATTCCGGCCGTCGTCTACGGTCACGGCACCGAGCCACAGCACGTGAGCCTCCCCGGCCACGAAGTCGCACTGCTGCTGCGCAAGGCAAACGCCATCCTCGACCTTCAGATCGCGGGAAAGAGCCAGCTCGCGCTGGTCAAAGACGTGCAGAAGGACCCGGTGCGCCAGATAATCGAGCACATCGACCTGATCGTGCTGCGCAAGGGCGAGCGCGTCGAGGTCGACGTCGCGATTCACATCGAGGGCGAGCCGGTTCCCGGAACCGTCGCGGAGCAGGATGCCAAGGTCCTCTCGATCGAGGCTCTCGCCACGCACATTCCAGAGCGACTCATTGTGAGCGTCGAAGGCCTCGAGGCCGGCACCCACATCTACGCCAAGGACCTCACGCTGCCGGAAGGCTCGGTGCTTATCACCGACGCCGAGACCCTGGTCGTCGCGATCAGCGTTCCTGCCGAGCAGGATCTGGGCGAAGAGGCCGAGGCTGGCGCGGAGGCCGAGGCTGAGGCTGGTGCCGAGGCCGCAGAGTAGTTCGAATCCCCTCGCAGGAACGCTCGTAGGAAGCCAAGACCGCTGGACATCACGCAGTGGCTCGTAGTCGGGCTCGGTAACCCCGGGCCCGACTACGCGAGCAATCGACACAATGTCGGCCAGATGGCGTTGGCCGAGCTTGCCAACCGTACGTCGGCCTCGTTCAAGAGCCACAAGACGAACTCGATGGTAGCCGAGGGCCGCTCCGGGCTCGAAGGCCCCAGGCTGATCCTCGCCAAGCCGAACTCGTTCATGAACCTGTCCGGTGGACCTGTCGCGGGACTGCTCCGCTTCTACACGCTGGAACCCTCGCAACTCATCGTCGTGCACGATGAGCTCGACATCCCGTTCGACAATCTCAAACTCAAGTTCGGCGGTGGTCATGGCGGCCACAACGGCATCCGGGACATCATCGCGGCCATCGGAACCGGCGACTTCACCCGTGTTCGCGTCGGCATCGGTCGACCGCCCGGTCGCCAGCCGGCCGCCGACTTCGTGCTTCGCGACTTTGGTTCGACCGAGCGCGCGGTGCTACCCAACTTCCTGAGCGATGCCGCGGATGCCGTCGAATCGGTCGCCCGCGACGGCCTGACCGCGGCCCAGTTGCGTTTCCACACCGCCGCCCCCACTGCCGGTTGAGCAGGTCGCGAAGCAACCGTATCGAAACCGGCCGTATCGAAACCGGCCGCCGAGGATCACGCCGCGTGTGCCGGAGACGGCGGCGAGTGTGCCCGAGGGCGAGCGTAGACTCTCCGAGTGATCCTCCAGGGCTTGACGACAGCGCTCTCGCGCGCCCACACGTTCGAAAACGCCCTGAAATACGCTGCACGCAGCGCCGATTTCTCGCTCGTGGATGGCCTTCGCGCGCCGCTGATGGCCGGCCTTCTGGATGCCCGAACGGGCCCACAGGCGCTGCTTGCGATTGTCGCGACCGGCCGAGATTCCGAAGCGCTGCGCGAGGCGCTCGGCAGCGTCGTGCCCGACGCCGACGTGATCGAGTTTCCGGCCTGGGAGACACTTCCGCACGAACGGCTGAGCCCGAGCGCGGAGACCGTCGGCAAGCGCATCCGGGCCCTTCGGCACCTGCAGCGCTGGGAGCGGAATCCGACCGGCGACCTCATCGTCGTCGCCAGTGTGCGGGCAGCCCTGCAGCCGCTCTCCGACAATCTCACGAGCATCGAACCGCTCGAACTCACGGCGGGCGGGCGTGGCTACAATCTCGCCGACATCAGCAGGCAGCTGGTCGACCTGGCATATTCCCGTGTCGACATGGTCACCCGGCGCGGCGAATTCGCGGTGCGCGGCGGCATCCTCGACGTGTTCGCGCCGGTTGCCGGGCATCCGTGGCGCGTCGAGTTCTTCGGCGACGAGGTCGAGCAGATCCGCGCATTCTCGGTCGCCGACCAGCGCTCGCTTCCGGAGCCGATTCCGACCGTCGAACTCCCGCCCAGCCGGGAGCTGCTGCTCAGTCCCGCCGTACGGCAGCGCGCGAAGGAGATGCAGCACGAGTTTCCGAGCCTCGCCCAGATGCTCGCGAAAATCGCGGAAGGCATCCCAGTCGACGGCATGGAGTCGCTCGCGCCGGCGCTCGTCGACCGGCTCGTGCCTCTCACCCACTATCTTCCGAAGGGTGCGGCGATTGCCGTGCTCGCGCCCGAGCGGGTCGCATCCCGGGCGGTCAGCCTGGTCGAGACGAACCGCGAGTTTCTCAGCGCCGCCTGGAACGCGGCGACGGCCGGCGCTGAGGCGCCGATCGATCTGGATTCCGGCGACTTCCTCAGCGTGAACGCGCTTCGGGAGGCAGCCGGCGACCGGTCCTGGTGGACGCTGAGCTCGTTCGACTCCGGTGCCACGGAAGTCGCGGAGACGAGCGAACTCCGCGACGGCGACCACTACATCCGAATCGATGCCACCACCGTGCCCACTTTTCAAGGCCAGGCGGATGGCGCGATCGACTACGTCGGCGACAAACTCAAGCACGGCTGGACCGTCGTCGTCGTAGCCCAGGGCCACGGCCTGGTCGAACGTGCGGCCGAGGCGTTGGGTGAGCACGGCTACGCTGCCCGCGTGGTCGAGGAGTTCCCCGGCGCGCCCGAAGCCGGCATTGCGTACCTGCTGAAGGCATCCGTCGAGCACGGCTTCGAGCTTCCGGAGATCAGGTTCGCCCTGCTGAGCGAGAGCGAGTTCTACGGTCGCGCCGCCGGCTATGACGCCCGCCAGGTCAAGAAGCTTGGCGTTCGCCGCAAGAACGTCGTCGATCCTCTGCAACTCAAGGCCGGTGACTTCGTCGTGCACGAGACCCACGGAATCGGCAGGTTCGTCGAACTGGTGCAGCGCGAAGTGTCGACCGGCGGTCGCAATCCGGTCAAGAACAACCGCGAGTACCTGCTCGTTGAATATGCGCCGAGCAAGCGCGGGTATCCGAACGACAAGCTCTACGTGCCGACCGACCAGCTCGACCTGCTCACCCGGTATGTCGGCGGTGAGGCTCCAGCGCTCAGCAAGATGGGCGGTGGCGAGTGGGCGGCGGCGAAGGGCAGGGCGCGCAAGGCCGTGCGTGACATCGCGGTTGAGCTCGTGAAGCTGTATTCGGCGCGCATGGCGAGCCGCGGCCACTCCTTCCCGCCCGACACCCCGTGGCAGCAGGAACTCGAAGACGCCTTCCCCTTCGCCGAAACCCCCGACCAGCTCACGACGATCGATGAGGTCAAGGCCGACATGGAGCGGCCAATTCCGATGGATCGACTCATCTCGGGAGACGTCGGCTACGGCAAGACCGAGATCGCGGTGCGCGCCGCGTTCAAGGCGGTGCAGGACGGCAAGCAGGTCGTCATGCTCGTGCCGACGACCCTCCTCGTCAAGCAGCACATCGAGACTTTCGCCGAGCGTTTCGCCGGCTTCCCCGTGCACCTGCGCGCGCTCAGCCGTTTCCAGACCGACAAGGAGTCGAACGAGACACTGGAGGGAATGGCGGATGGCACGGTCGACGTCGTCATTGGAACGCACCGGCTTCTCGGCGCGAGCATCAAGTTCAAGGATCTGGGCCTCGTCATCATCGACGAGGAACAACGCTTCGGTGTCGAGCACAAGGATGCGCTGAAGAAGCTGAAGACGAACGTCGACATTCTGGCGATGAGCGCGACCCCGATCCCGCGCACGCTCGAGATGGCGGTAACCGGGATCCGCGAAATGTCGACGCTCGCGACGCCGCCGGAGGATCGTCATCCGATTCTCACCTTCGTCGGGCCATACAACGACAGGCAGGTCAGCGCGGCAATTCGTCGTGAACTGCTGCGCGAGGGGCAGATCTTCTTCGTGCACAATCGGGTCTCGTCGATCAGCCGGGTGGCGGCGCAGCTCTCCGAGCTCGTGCCCGAGGCGCGCATCGCGGTCGCGCACGGGCAGCTGCCGGAGCACGTGCTCGAGCAGGTGATGGTCGATTTTTGGGAGCGCAAGTTCGACGTGCTCGTGTCGACGACGATCATCGAGACCGGGCTCGACATCGCCAACGCGAACACGCTCATCATCGATCGAGCCGACAAGTACGGGCTGTCGCAGCTGCACCAGCTGCGCGGCCGGGTGGGGCGCGGGCGCGAGCGGGCGTACGCCTACTTCCTCTACGACGGCGACAAGCCGCTCGGCGAAACCGCACACGACCGGCTCGCCACGATAGCGGCGAACAACGAACTCGGTGCCGGAATGCAGGTCGCGCTCAAGGATCTCGAGATTCGCGGGGCTGGCAACCTGCTCGGCGGCGAGCAGTCAGGACACATCGCCGGCGTCGGTTTTGACCTCTACCTGCGCATGATCGGTGAGGCGGTCAGCACCTTCCGGGGGGACGTTGCCGAGGGTCAGACCGAGTTGCGCCTCGAGCTGCCGGTAGACGCGCGCATTCCCGAGGAGTATGTCGAGAGCGAGCGTCTACGGCTGGAGGCCTACCAGAAGCTGTCGACGGCGGCCTCGCCCGCGGCATCCGCTGATTCGATCGATCACGTGCTCGAGGAGCTCACCGACCGTTACGGCGAGCCTCCCGTGCAGGTGCAGAACCTGATCGCGGTGTCGCGGCTTCGACGGATGGCGCAGAAGGCGGGCCTCTCGGAGGTCGTCACCGCCGGCGGCAACCTCCGCGTCGCGTCGATGGAACTCGCCGATTCGATTCAGGTGCGGCTGCAGCGGATGTTCCCCGGCGCCCGCTACTTCGGCCAGACCCACTCGGTGTCGGTTCCGTTGCCGGTGCGGCAGGGGATTCCGCTCGCCGATGCCGACCTCATCGAGTGGACCGGTCAGCTGCTCGTCGCCATCTTCGGGGCCGAGCTGAAGGTGGAGCCCGCGCCGGTGTGACCTCCGCTCGGGGAGACCAGGAAGGTGGACGCCTTGTGGTCGAACTAACGGTAGCAAATCACATCCCAATTAGATACCGTAATGGGATGACCAAGCAAATCGCGGTGCGACTGCCCGACGACCTCGTCGACTTCCTCGATCAGCTCGTCTCCCGCGGTGATGAGACGAGCCGAGCATCCGTCGTCGCGCGCGCATTGACGCGCGAAAAGCAACGGCTGGGGGCGCTGAACGATGTCGAGATACTGAAGCGATTGGGTGAGGATCCCGAGTTGGTCGCGTTCGCCGAATCAACCAGCCGCGACCGCCCGGAGCTCGACTGATGCGACCGATTCACCTGGCGGTGACCGACAAACTGCGCCCGGTGGTGGTCCTTACCCGGCAAGAAGTCCGTCCGTACCTGACCTGGGTCACCGTCGCGCCGATCTCATCGACGAGACGCGGCCTGCAGACGGAGGTTGCCGTCGGCCGGGCCAATGGTCTCGATCACGATTCCGTCATATCGTGCGACAGCATCCAGACCATTCGGGTGACAGAACTCGGCGCACACCTCGGCTTTCTTCTCCCGGCGCAGGAGCGGTCGCTCACCGACGCGCTACACGCGGCCTTCGACCTCGAATAGGGCCAGCCCTCCACACCCGAGAGTTATCCACAGATCGCGCAATTGCCCGACGACGCCCATCGTCGCCTCGCCACACTTGCCGCATGACAGTGATCCTGAAGGCAAACGGCCCGGCAGACCTCCTCGCGATGGCGCCCCCAATGGTGGGCTTCCTCCCGCGAAACAGCGTCGTACTCGTCGCGTTCCGCGGCAAACGCACCTGTGGCGCGATGCGGTTCGACCTTCCGGAATCCGGTGATCGCGTCGTGCACAAGCGCATCGCGACCACCATC
>JAYTEZ010000121.1:0-8206 GCA_043734805.1 Microbacteriaceae bacterium | reverse complement strand
GGCGCCGCCGGTCCGCAGGTGGCATCTTTCGGCAGGCGGCATCTTTCGGCAGGCGGACACGACATGAAGAAGACGGGCAGCGCCAGGAGCACCTACACCGTCGGTTACGACGACGGCGTTACAGAGCGGTGGGCACGGCTGTGGGCCTACACGGAACCCGAGATCGCTGTGCTGTATCCGGAACTATTAATTTGGCACGGCGGGGACGACGACTGGCTTAAGCGGGTAGAGGATGAAGGCCGGCTCGAACGGGTCATTTACGACATTGAGGAACCCCCGGTAGGACTTCTTGCACGGATCGTGGCAGACCGCGAATGTCATACTCCGTAGGCAGGGAAATGGGTTCTCACATTCATGAATGGGGCTGGCCGGGCGGCGAGCGCTTCGTGGGAGCCATGCAACCTCTCAGGATGGCGGAGGACAGTTAAGGGATGACTTCTTCAACCGATGTGCTTTCGCCCGCTGAGACATCCGAGCGGCTGGGCGCCAGCGCGTTCGTTCATCTTCGCGGGAGTCTTTACGGTTCCTACGGCACGGCGGATTTCGCCAGCGCCACCCGACTCGTCGCGCAGGTGGCGGACGCCGCGGATGCCATGAATCATCATCCGGACATCCGCCTGGGCTATGGATCGGTCGTTTTCCAACTGAGTTCGCATGACGCCGGCGGGGTGACCGAGCGTGACCTGCGTCTGGCGGAGAAGATCCAGGCACTGGCCGATTCGCTCGGTGCGGTGAGTGCGGCGGTGAGACCGGCCCGCTACGAAGTCGCGATCGACTGCGCGAACGCCGACGACATCCGAGACTTCTGGAAAGTCGGCCTCGGTTATGACGAGCGTCCGGGGGAGACGGGCGAAATCGAGCTGGTCGATCCGCGCGGGTATGGCCCCACGCTGTGGTTTCAGACGATGGAATTGGCGCGCACCGACCGCAATCGGGTTCATCTGGACGTGTACCTGCCAACGGTGGATGCCGAACCCCGAGTGCGCGCCATAGTGGAGGCCGGTGGGTTCCTGTTGACCGCCGAGCACGCGCCGGATTGGTGGGTTCTGGCCGACGTGGAGGGCAATGAGCTCTGCGTCTGCACGTCCGCAACCTGAGGGCCGCCGACGGTCGGACCCACCCGGCACCGCCAGGACGCGCCCCGAACAGTAGGGTGGAACGCGACAAGCTGCCCGATCCCCACGCTATTGCGGCGGTAACCGCTCACTCGACGGTGGTGAAGTCCAAGGAGACACATGTCTGAAAATGTCATAGCGATTGTGGGTCCTGGCGCTGTAGGGGCACTCATTGCAGCGCTGCTTGATCGGGCCGGTTCGGAGATCATCGCTGTCGCCCGCCCCGCGACGGCTCGTGCGATCAACGCGGAGGGGCTGACCATCCACAGCCAGCTCTTCGGTGACGGCGTCTCGCACATTCACGCGCAGAGCGACATCCCCGCGGGGGCGCGCATCATCGTGGCAACCAAGTCGTTCGCGATCCCTGAGATCGCCGCCGCCATCGGTGCCGCCCATCCGGTCGAGGTCATCTCGTTTCTCAATGGCATCGAGCATATGGACGCCCTGCGGGTAAGCGTTCCGGGCGTGCCGGTCACGGGAGCATCAATCGCGGTTGAGGTGGCACGATCGTCGCCCACCGTTATCGAACACCGAAGCCCGTTTTTGAGGATCACCGTGGCCGCGGCAGCGGCTGACTATGGGATCGTCGGCGACCTGCGCAGGGCGGGCCTGAGCGTCACCGTTGGCGGATCCGAATCAGAGGTGCTCTGGACCAAGCTTCGGTTCCTCGCACCGATGGCGCTCCTCACCTCCTATTGGCACCAAGCCATCGGGGAGGCGCTGCAACACGACAGAGGACTCACCAGTCGGCTGCTTGCCGAGGTTGCCGCCATCGCAACGGCCGACGGGGTTCCCACCACAACGGACCAACTCTTCAGCGTCCTGACCGGCTTCCCACCCGCCATGCGTTCCTCTTTGCAGGCGGATCTCGCAGCGGGAAACGTCAGCGAACTCGACGCCATCGGTGGTGCCCTCATTCGCCGCGGTCAATCACACGGCATCGCAACATCCACACTGGACCAGATCGTTGACGAACTGGCGACCCGCTGAAACGCTTGTTGAGCGGCAGGCCTCGACATCCGCCTCACCCTGCCGCCAGCGCGCCGTCGGATGCCCGACGGTGCCCCGCGCTACTCCCATTCGATGGTGCCCGGCGGCTTCGACGTCACGTCGAGCACGACGCGATTCACCCCGGCAACTTCGTTCGTGATCCGGTTTGAGATTCGAGCCAGCACGTCGTACGGCAGGCGCGTCCAGTCCGCGGTCATCGCGTCTTCCGAGGAGACGGGACGCAACACGATCGGATGCCCGTAGGTGCGACCGTCGCCCTGCACGCCGACCGATCTCACGTCCGCGAGCAGCACGACCGGGCACTGCCAGATCTCCTGATCGAGGCCGGCTGCGCTGAGCTCGAAGCGGGCGATCGCATCCGCTTTTCGAAGCAGTTCGAGACGCTCGCGCGTGACCTCGCCGACAATGCGGATGCCGAGGCCGGGCCCCGGGAACGGCTGGCGGCCGACGATGACCTCCGGCAGAGCGAGCTCGCGGCCGATCGCGCGCACCTCGTCCTTGAACAGGGCGCGGAGCGGTTCGACCAGTGCGAACTGCAGGTCTTCGGGAAGTCCGCCGACGTTGTGGTGGCTCTTGATGTTGGCGGTGCCGGTTCCGCCTCCCGACTCGACGACATCCGGATACAGCGTGCCCTGCACGAGGAACCCGATCGCCTCGCCGTCCGATGCCGCCTCGAGCGCCAGGTCGGATGCCGCCGCCTCGAAACTGCGGATGAACTCGCGGCCGATGATCTTGCGTTTGGTTTCCGGGTCGGTCACACCCTTGAGCGCGTCGAGAAACTGGTCGGCGGCGTCGACGGTGACGAGGCGCACACCCGTGGAGGCGACGTAGTCCTCCTCGACCTGGCGGCGCTCATCCTGCCGAAGGAGACCGTGGTCGACGAAAATGCAGACGAGTTGGTCGCCGACGGCCCTGTGCACGATGGCCGCGGCGACGGCCGAGTCGACGCCGCCGGAGAGTCCACAGATCACACGCGCGCTGCCGACCTGCTGGCGGATTCGCTCGACCTGTTCGACGATGACGTTGCCGCTGTTCCAGTCGCCGGGGATGCCCGCAGCGTCGTGGAGGAAATTCTCGAGAACGCGCTGGCCGAATTTCGAGTGCTTGACCTCCGGGTGCCACTGCACCCCATACATCCGCCGCTCGTCGCTCGCGAACGCTGCGACGGGCGTGGATGCGCTACTCGCGAGAACGTCGAAACCGGCCGGTGCCTTGGAGACGGAGTCGCCATGGCTCATCCAGGCCGTCTGTTCATCGGGCTGACCGCTCAACAGTCGACCGCCGTCACCCCGGAGGTGCACGGCCGTCGAGCCGTACTCGCGCAGGCCGGTGTTGGCGACCTCGCCGCCCAATTGCTGCGCCATCACCTGGAAGCCGTAGCAAATACCGAGTACCGGAATGCCCAGCCGCAGGATGCCCGGATCGAGGTTCGGCGACCCCTCCTCGTAGACGCTCGACGGCCCGCCGCTCAGGATTATGCCGGACGGATTCTTGGCGGCAACCTCGGCCGCGGTGATCGTGTGCGGCACGATCTCGGAGTAGACGTTCGCCTCACGAACGCGGCGGGCGATCAGCTGGGCGTATTGCGCGCCGAAGTCGACGACGAGGACGGGCTGGTGAGCGGTCTCGCTAATTGGTGGCCTCCACTGGCTTGACCCTGGCTGGTTCCGTCGCCGGCCGCTCGAGCTCGGCGAGCTCGCGGTGCACGCGACGGGTGATGAAGTGCTCGACGATGAATGAGAGGAAGGGCACGACGCCACCGAGGGCGATCTGGATGAACCGGCCGAACGGCCAGCGCATGAAGCTCCACAACCGGAAATCGCTGAACAGGTACACGACGTAGAGCCAGCCGTGGGCGATCAGGATGCCCGTGGAGAGGTTGACCGCCCTGACCGTGCCATCGGGCACGAAGGCGATGAAACCCTGAGAACCGCCGAGCTCGATCTCGCGCTGGATCGGCGTGTACTTGAGCACCATTTCGAGCACGAGCAGGAGCAGGAGGGTGCCGGTAACGTAGGCGAACACCCGGTAGAACGTGAGAGCTCCGCGGATTTTCGGGATGTCGGAAACCTTGGGACGAAGGGGCATGGCCCTAGTTTACTTCGGCCAGTTCTTCCTGCTCGCGCTCCCAGGCATCCCGCACCAGGCGATACCAGAGGAAGAGCGCGAAGCCCGCGAACACGACCCACTCCACGGCGTAAAAGATGTTGAGGAGGTTGACTTCGACGTCGGAAGACGGCACGGGCGAGTCGATCAGTGTGAGGCCATTCGGGTGCGTGGAGGAGACCAGGTAACCGCCGTAGACCCCGGCCGGGTCCGTGCCCTTCCAGAGGTTGAGCATCGCGCCGACCGAGAGAGCGCTGAGCTTGCCGCGCTCAAAGTCGCTGCCCTGCGGCCCCTCGCTCGGAAAGTAGCGTCCGGTGATTGTGACAGTTCCGGAAGGCTGATTCGTCGCGAGCTTCGAGCGCGCGGATGCCGCACCCTCCCGGTCCGCAGACCACCCGAGCGCCACGGCAAGCCCCGCCAGGCTCCCGCCGTCGGACGCTACACCGGAGGACTCGGCCCTGGCGGACTCGGCCCTGAAATGTCCGACCACCCAGTACCCGGCCGTGCCGGAATTGAGTCGATCGCTCACCAGTACATAGTCACCGGGAACCCATTCGCCCGTCGCCTCAACGAGCTGCGCGTTCGACAGGTCGGTGACAGCGGACTGCGGCTTCGCCACCGCGCCGAGCGGCACGACCGTCTCGGTGTTGCGGGTGAGCACGGCGCCGGTCGCGATACTGCGAGCGAGCTGCCACTGGCTGAGAGCGGCGAAACCGGCCGCCAGTACGAGGGCAAGCACGAGCGCTGCGATCCATCGCGGACGACGGGCAACGGCCCACATATTCACTACTTTCGGCTCTCTCTTGCGTTCGCTCGGTTTCTCTGACTGCCCATGGCTGTCGCTCGCTGCCCATGGCTCGATGAGGCGCTCTGCGGCGGGCGGACTACCGTGCGGACTACCGTGCGGCGATGATATCCGGCGCCTCAAGGCGCGCCCGATCGGCGGATTCGTCGTCCGGCTCGAGTTGGCTTTCGCGCTCTGCGGCCACCCGCTTGAGGTAATTGTTGATCTCGCGATCGACCTTCTCGGCGTCCCAGCCGAGCACGTCGCCCATCAGTTTCGCGGCGACCGGAGCCGCGGAAATTCCGCGATCCCAGGCCTCGATCGAGATGCGGGTGCGCCGTGCGAGAACGTCTTCGAGGTGCAGCGCGCCCTCGTGAGTCGCCGCGTAGACAACCTCGGCCTCGATGTAGTCGTCGGCGCCGGGGAGGGGCGAGGCGAGGGAGGGAGTCTCGCGGATGAGCTCGAGCAGTTCATCCGTCATCACGCCGTAGCGGTTGAGCAGATGTTCGATGCGCACCTTATGCACGTCGAACACGCGGGCGATCTTGGCCCGCCGGTTCCACGCGGCCTGGTAGCCCTCGGCCCCGATCAGGCTGATGTCCTGGGTGACGCTCGACGGGATCTTCCCGTCGAGCGCTGCAACCGCTTCATCGATTGCATCCTTCGCCATGATGCGGTAGGTGGTCCACTTGCCGCCGGCCACGACGACGAGACCCGGAACGCTGTGCGCGACGATGTGCTCGCGCGACAGTTTCGAGGTCTGGTCGGACTCGCCCGCCAGCAGCGGACGCAGGCCCGCGTACACGCCCTCGACGTCATCGCGCGTGAGCGGAACGGCGAGCACCTCGTTGACGTGATCGAGAATGTAGTCGATGTCCGCGGCGGTCGCGGCCGGATGCGCCTTGTCGAGGTTCCAGTCGGTGTCGGTCGTGCCGATGATCCAGTGCCGGCCCCACGGGATCACGAAGAGCACGCTCTTCTCCGTGCGCAGCAGCATGCCCATTTTCGACTGGAAGCGATCCCGCGGAACGACGAGGTGCACGCCCTTCGACGCCCGAACCTTGAACTGGCCGCGCTCGCCCACCATCGACTGGGTGTCATCCGTCCATACACCGGTTGCGTTCACGACCTGCTTGGCGCGGATCTCAAAACGTTCACCCGTCTCGATGTCGTGCGCCTTCACGCCGACGACGCGCTCACCGACCTTGAGGAAACCCTCCACCCGGACGCGGCTGGCAACGTGAGCGCCATAGAAGGATGCCGTCCGCGCGAGGGAGGCAACGTAACGTGCGTCATCCACCTGGGCGTCGTAGTAGGTGATGCCGCCGATGAGCGCGTCATTCGCGAGGCTCGGAATCGATCGCATAACCTGCGACCTGGTGAGATGACGGTGGTGCGGAACGCCCGGCGGCCGCCCCCCGGAGTAGCTCAGGATGTCATAGAGCAGCATGCCGGCGCCGACGTAGAGGCGCTCGAACACGCGCTTCTTGAGCGGATAGAGAAAACGCACCGGCTTGACGAGATGCGGTGCGAGTCGCTGCAGCAGCAGCCCGCGCTCCTTGAGCGCCTCGCGCACGAGGCGGAAGTCGAGCTGTTCGAGGTACCGGATGCCGCCGTGCACGAGCTTGGACGACCGGCTCGAGGTTCCGCTCGCCCAGTCCCGGGCCTCGACCATGCCGACGCGCAGCCCTCGGGTCACGGCGTCGAGTGCGCTGCCGGTTCCGACGATTCCCCCACCAATGACGAGGATGTCGAGCTCCTTTTCCTTCAGCGCGGCTATGGCTTCGCCGCGCTCATCCGGACCTAGTTTCGATGAGCGAGTTACCGTCCTGAGCCTGGCCAACTGTGCCTCCCGTGCTTCTCGTGTTTCTGGTGCTTCTCGTGTTTCTGGTGCTTCTCGTGCTGCTGGTGTTTCTCGTGCCCGGGCCTAGTGGTGGTACGGCGCGACGACCACTTCGACCCGCTGGAATTCCTTGAGGTCCGAATATCCGGTCGTCGCCAACGAACGACGCAGCGCTCCGGCGAGGTTAGCCTTTCCATCCGCAGCCCTGGATGGCCCATACAAAATCTCTGCGAGCGGAGCAATCGAGCCGACTTCGACCCGGTTGCCGCGTGGGAACTCGGCGTGATGCGCCTCAGCACCCCAGTGCCAGCCGCCGCCCGGAGCCTCGCTCGCCCTGGCCAGCGTCGAGCCGAGCATGACCGCATCCGCCCCCAACGAGAAGGCCTTCGCAATGTCCCCGGATGTTCCAAGCCCACCGTCCGCGATGACATGAACGTAGCGACCGCCAGACTCATCCATGTAGTCACGGCGTGCGCCGGCGACATCCGCCACCGCCGTCGCCATGGGAGCGTGGATGCCGAGCGCAGCGCGCGTTGACGAGGCCGCACCGCCACCGAAGCCGACGAGCACGCCAGCCGCGCCCGTGCGCATGAGGTGCAGCGCCGGCGTGTACCCCGCCGCGCCGCCGACGATCACGGGGACATCGAGCTCGTAGATGAACTTCTTGAGGTTGAGCGGTTCCTGGTTCTTCGAGACGTGTTCGGCGCTCACGGTGGTGCCGCGGATGACGAAGAGGTCGACGCCCGCCTCGACGACGGTCTTGTACAGCTCCTGTGTGCGCTGAGGCGAGAGGGCCGCCGCGACCGTCACGCCAGCCGCGCGGATCTCCGCGAGTCGAACCTTCACGAGTTCCGGCTTGAGCGGCTCAGAGTAGATGGCCTGCATGCGCCTCGTCGCGTCGGCCGGGCGGAGCGCGCGGATCTCCTCGAGCAGCGGCTCCGGATCTTCATAGCGGGTCCAGAGGCCCTCGAGATCGAGCACTCCGAGGCCACCGAGCTTGCCCATGAGGATCGCCGTGGCGGGGGAAACGACCGAGTCCATCGGCGCCGCGATGAACGGGATGGAGAACTGGTAGGCGTCGATGCTCCAGTTGACCGAGACGTCTTCCGGGTCGCGGGTGCGACGATTGGGCACGATGGCGATGTCATCGAATGCAAACACCCGGCGGGCGCGCTTCGCGCGGCCAATCTCTACGTCACTCACGCCTCAAGCCTAGTTCGTCGTCTCGGTCGCTTGCGATCACCGGCTGTGACCGCGTGCGACTTTCGGCAGACGCACCCGGGACGTGGTCTCGTGGCGGGGGATGCTACGTGGCGGCGGGAGAAGTTGCAGCAACCGGCGGGAGAA
>JAYTEZ010000120.1:0-10254 GCA_043734805.1 Microbacteriaceae bacterium | reverse complement strand
GCCAAGGATGACACCGAGGACAAGATCACCGGGCTCACCGTCGGCGGTGACGACTACGTCACGAAGCCGTTCAGCCTCGACGAGATCGTTGCCCGGATCAAGGCCATCCTGCGTCGGACCATGCAGGACGAAGAGGATGCGATCATCCGCGCCGGTGAACTCACGATGGACCAGGACACCCACGAGGTCACGATCGGTGCCGAGCAGATCGAACTGAGCCCCACGGAGTTCAAGCTCCTGCGCTACCTCATGCTCAATCCCAACCGCGTGCTCTCCAAGGCGCAGATCCTCGACCACGTCTGGGAGTATGACTTCAACGGCGATGCCGGGATCGTCGAAAGCTACATCTCCTACCTGCGTCGCAAGCTCGACCAGTTCTCCGAGGAGCCCGTCATCCAGACCAAGCGGGGCTTTGGATACATGCTCAAGGCCGCCCGGATCTGACGGGTGCATTGGGCGACCAGTTTCGACCCGTAACCTAGCATTCTGATGCACGATTACTTCACGACCTGGTGGGGCCGAGTCTCCCTGCGCACCAAGATCACGGGTGTGACCGTGCTGCTCGTTACCCTCGGGCTGCTGGTGGCTGGCGTCGGCACGATGACCGTGCTGCGCAACTACCTGCTGGATGAGGTTAACCAAAAGATCTCCCAGGTTGCGGGCAAAGTTACCGGCGTGATGCCGACCGATTCTACGAAATGCGACCAGAACATCGACCGGAGCATCGATTTTTTCGCCGTGCTCGGCACCGATGGCAAGGTGATCTGCAGCAACAAGGACGACAGCGATTCCATGCCGCTTCTCACCAACCTGTCGTTCCCCACCGTCCTGGAGCTCAACGGCTCCACGTTCACGGTGTGGAATGCAGCGCACACCGATCAATGGCGAGCGGTCGCGGTGCCGGCATCCGTCGATCGAACGGGTGCGTTCCTGACGGTCGTCGTTGGCAAGAACATCAACGAAACCAACGGAATAATCGGCCAGTTCCTGTTGATCTTTCTCGGTTTTGGGTTGTCAGTGATCGTGCTGGGTGCCGCGCTGACCCGGCTTATCGTCACGTCGACCTTCGCTCCTCTCCGCGAGGTGGAGGCCACCGCTGCCGCCATCGCAGAGGGTGACTTCAGCCAGCGGCTCGGCGGCGCGACCCCGAACACCGAGGTCGGCCGTCTCAACCGTTCACTCAACACCATGCTCAACCGGATCGACCGTGCCTTCGCGGATCGTGCGCGCACGATCGACCAGATGCGCCGCTTCGTCGGCGACGCGAGTCACGAACTCCGCACTCCTCTCGTCTCGGTTCGCGGCTATGCGGAGCTGTACCGGATGGGCGCACTCCAGAAGCCGGAAGAAGTCGCCCAGGCGATGGAACGCATCGAGAAAGAGGCGATCCGGATGGGCGAACTCGTCGCGGACCTGCTCGAACTCGCCAGAATCGACGAGGCGAAGCCGCTTCAACTCGGGCCCGTCGATCTCGTCCCGATCGCGCACGACGCCGCGCTCGATGCGATGGCATCCGCCCCCGGTCGCGACGTCAGCGTCGTGGTGACGGATGTGGCACCGACGATCGCGAGTGACGCGGCGGTTGGGGCTGGGGTTGGGGCTGGGGCTGGGGCATCCGCTCACCCGCTCACCACCCCCACCGGTCCGATCGCCTTCGCTGGCGCGCAACTCGCCCGCTTGCGCCGCCGCCCCGTGCGGGCCGGTGTTCCGCTGGCCCCCGACGTATCCGAGGCCGGTGTCACGGACAGGATGGAAATGCCTACCATCGTGCTGGCGGAAGAGAATAAGATCCGTCAGGTCGTAACGAATCTCATCGGCAACGCGATGCGATTCACCACCGAGGGAAGCCCGATCGAGCTTGTCGTCCACGTCGACCCCGCACGCCGGGTCGGCATACTGGATGTCGTCGACCACGGCGCGGGAATACCGCCGCAAATTCGCGACAAGATTTTCCAACGCTTCTGGCGGGCGGACACCTCCCGCACGCGGGAGACCGGCGGGAGCGGGCTTGGACTCGCGATCGTCTCCGGCATCATCGCCTCGCACAAGGGTGACGTCACCGTATTCGAAACTCCGGGTGGTGGCGCCACCTTCCGGGTGAGCCTTCCCCTCCTTCCCAGCGGCTACCGTCCGCCCGCACAACCCAAGCGCGCCAAGGACGCGACCGTCACAGACCTGACACGACTAGCCTGACGAACGATTCGGGCGTCTGGAAGCCCGGGCATCATGAAACGGGAGGCGCTATGACTCGCTACCAGGTCGACAGTGAAGCAGTCTTGGGGGCGACGGCTGCCGTTCGTACGTCCATCGACCGCATTCAGGCCGAAGTCAGTGGACTGCACGGGCAGCTCAGCAACCTGCAGGGCTCCTGGTCCGGCCAGGCCGCGACCGCTTTCCAATCGGTGATCACCGATTGGAAGGCGACGCAACAAAGGGTGGAGGAGAGCCTCGCGGCGATCAACCATGCCCTCGAACAGGCGGGCCAGCAGTACGCAGACATCGAGGCGTCGAACGCGCGACTGTTCACTCGTTGAGGCGGCTGGCCCTGATGCTGTCACGCTCAGATTCGAATGGGCCAGACAGAAAAAGGTACCAACGCAAAGAGGGCGGCCCCCGTGGGGAGCCGCCCTCTTTGCACTCGGTTGAACTACACCGTTTCGGACTTAGAAGTCCATGCCACCCGACGGGTCGCCCATCGGAGCAGCAGCGCGCTCGGGCTTCTCGGCAATGACGACCTCGGTGGTCAGGAACAGCGCGGCAATCGATGCTGCATTGAGCAGCGCCGAACGCGTTACCTTCACCGGGTCATTGATTCCAGCGGAGAGCATGTCGACATACTCACCGGTTGCGGCGTTGAGGCCGTGACCCGCTGGCAGGTTACGAACCTTCTCGGCCACAACACCGGGCTCGAGACCAGCGTTGAGCGCAATCTGCTTGAGCGGAGCGTCGATAGCAACCTTGACGATGTTCGCGCCGGTTGCCTCGTCGCCGACGAGACCGGTCAGCGCGGGGCTCGCAAAAGCGACCTTGCCGGCCTGGATGAGTGCGACGCCACCACCGGCTACGATGCCCTCTTCAACGGCTGCCTTCGCGTTGCGAACGGCGTCCTCGATGCGGTGCTTGCGCTCCTTGAGCTCGACCTCGGTTGCGGCTCCAGCCTTGATGACCGCAACGCCACCAGCGAGCTTCGCAAGACGCTCCTGGAGCTTCTCACGGTCATAGTCGGAGTCGGTGTTCTCGATCTCGGCACGGATCTGCTTGACGCGACCAGCGATGGCCTCGGTGTCGCCGGTTCCCTCAATGATCGTGGTCTCGTCCTTGGTGACGACGACCTTGCGCGCACGGCCGAGCAGGTCGAGGGTGGCGTTCTCGAGCTTGAGTCCGACCTCCTCGGAGATGACCTGTCCGCCGGTGAGGATCGCGATGTCCTGCAGCTGAGACTTGCGACGGTCTCCGAAGCCCGGAGCCTTCACGGCGACGGACTTGAAGATGCCGCGGATCTTGTTGACGACGAGCGTAGCGAGAGCCTCGCCGTCGACATCCTCGGCAATGATGAGGAGCTGCTTGCCCGACTGGATAACCTTGTCGACGATCGGCAGCAGGTCCTTGATGTTCGAAACCTTGGAGTTGACGATCAGGATGTAGGGGTCTTCAAAGACCGCTTCCTGGCGCTCGGGGTCGGTGACGAAGTATGCCGACAGGTAACCCTTGTCGAAGCGCATACCCTCGGTGAGCTCGAGTTCCGTGCCGAAGGTGTTTGACTCCTCGACGGTGACGACGCCTTCCTTGCCGACCTTGTCGATGGCCTCGGCGATCAATGCTCCGATCTCGGGGTCTCCGGCAGAGATGGATGCGGTGGCCGCGATCTCTTCCTTGGTCTCGATGGGCTTCGCCTGGGCGATGAGCGCCTCGGTCACGGCCGCGACGGCCTTCTCGATGCCGCGCTTGAGGCTGATCGGATCGGCGCCGGCCGCGACGTTGCGCAGTCCTTCGCGAACGAGGGCCTGGGCGAGCACCGTTGCGGTGGTCGTTCCGTCGCCAGCGACGTCATCCGTCTTCTTGGCGACCTCTTTGACCAGCTCGGCGCCAATCTTCTCGTACGGGTCGTCGAGCTCGATCTCCTTGGCGATCGAGACGCCATCGTTCGTAATGGTGGGGGCGCCCCACTTCTTCTCGAGAACGACGTTGCGGCCGCGTGGGCCAAGCGTCACCTTGACCGCATCGGCCAGGATGTTGAGGCCACGCTCGAGGCCACGACGGGCCTCTTCGTTGAAAGCAATGATCTTTGCCATGTGTGTTTTTCGTCCTTCCGGGACGTCATGAAAGCAACAGCTATTGGCACTCGCAATACAGGAGTGCTAACTGATTCTGGCACTCTCACCCTGAGAGTGCAAGTGAGGTGATGGCAAGCCCAAACCTAGGCTGGGGCGACGAACGCGACCGATCCTGCGAGCGGAACGAGCTCGATCCAGGTGTTGCCAGCGGCGAGGCGAATCGTCGTGCCGCTGCTGTCGAGAAGTCTGATCGGATCCGTGGCCGAGCCCTTCGACCAGCTGGCATGCACCGTGCGACCGCCGGCGGAAACCCAGGCCTCACCGAGGCCTATCATTTCGGTCTTCGGAACTCCCTTGTCATCGCTGATCGGGACCCGCACAACGACAACGTTGGTGGCCTTGAGCTGGGCTCCGTTATTGTCACGGTCCGGCTTTCCGTCCTGCGCCCGCAAAAAGGCGAGCTGCGCAGGATCCCAGGTCCAGCTGCCCGTCGTTCCACTCGAAAACGCATAGTTGATCGCGGCCGTCGGCACGCCGTCTTTTGCGGCCGTCGACGACGGCACGTCGAGGGAGAACGCGAACTGCTGGGCGGGGGGCGCAATATCGGTGTGCTGCGCGAGCAGGTCCCGCGCCTTCACCAGAACGTTGTGCGGTGCGGCCTTGGTGGGAGACCGAAAGAACGTGCTTGCGGTGTCGGACTGCCCGTGGACGGCGTTGTACACGGGCGTCTTGCGCATGAGCGCGACGAACCGCTCCTGGCCGCCCGAATAGCAGACAATGCCCCCGAAGGGCGAGATGATGTCGGGATCCATCGGACGGATGGAGCGAACCGGTCCAAGCAACTCGGGAATTTCGGACTGCCATACCGCGACATAACGGGTGAGTCCACCCTCGACGAGTTCTTCGAACAGCAGGTCGGTTTTCTCGAGACCGACCTGCGGGCGGGCATCCGGATGATTGTCTATCTTCGCCGCGATCGACGCGTGCTGGAGGGCGCCAGCGGCAATCGTGGTGCCGCGAAGGGGTGCAATGCTCGTCGGCGCCGGCGTCACGTAGGTGGAGGTGTACCGGGGCTTCGGCGTCGGCTTCGGCGTCGGCGTCTCAGCGGCACAACCGACCACAGCGACGGAGATTGCCAGCGACACCACGGCCACAATCGTCGTCCGCGCCCGCGGCAACCACATTTGTCGCCTCTGTTCCCCTCGACCGTGGCTCACGGTGGCAAGACTAATCGCCGCTCGTCCGTTCACGCGGCTAGGAACCAAGGCGCGCCTTCTATTCGTGCGGGCTACTGGGCGAGTCGAACCGATTCAGCCTGCGGGCCTTTGTTGCCCGTGCCCACCTCGAAGGTCACCTGCTGTCCCTCTTCAAGGACTTTGAAGCCACCGATGTCGATCGCGGAGTAGTGGACGAACACGTCCTGCCCTCCGCCTTCGACGGCAATGAAGCCGTAGCCCTTTTCAGCGTTGAACCACTTCACGGTTCCATTTGTCATTGGTCACTCCCTGCCTGTTCCATTTCGGCGGCCAATTTCGGCCCGGTATTCCTACTTGGTCGGGGCGACGTAGTCGGATCCGAGCACCACGGTGAGCGGGGATTGCGGGTACGCACCAGACAACCTGATATCGCCGACCTTGAGCGAGAGAACGAGCGCGCGCGCTGCGCCTTCATTGGCCGGGTCGGAGTAATAGACCAGGGTCTTGGTGAGGTTGCGAGTGGCCGCGTTTGCCCGGCTTCCGATATCCGCGGATGCGCCAGCCCAACCCTGCTTGACCAGATTGTCACCGGCGGCCTTCTGCAGGCCGTTCGTCTCAGTGCCGTTCAGGATCGTAATGGAAAGCGCCGGGTTGATGGACGGCACCACGACGGGCTTCGAGGTGAGAGTCGGAGCCGAAGCCTTTCCCGCCGCGAAGAACGGGAGCTCGATGGTGCCTCGGATGACCGCGAGGCCGATGAGGCCCGCGACGATGAGCGCACCAGTCGCGAGCGCCGCCCCGGCAAATACCACCCAGCCATGCCCCTTCTGTGCGGAGCCGCGATGGGCGCCGGAGCGCAGCAGGTCATCGGGCACGCTGTCGAAGCGGTCTTGGGGATACGTCGCCATAGCTCTTCCGGTTGCTCAGTTACTGGTGGTGCATGGTGGAATCTTGGGTGCCGAGGGTTCGGGCCGACCGCGCTTGAGTTCGCGCATCCCTGAGTCGCTGCAGCCGCTTGACCAGCATCGGATCGAAGACGAGTGCCTCCGGCAAATCGAGCGCAGCGTTCAGCAACTGATAGTACCGGGCTGCGGAGAGAGCGAACTCCGAACGAATCGCCTCTTCCTTGGCGCCCGCGTGCGTCCACCACTGGCGCTCGAAGGCCAGGATCTTTCGCTCGCGCGCTGGGAGCGCCGAAACTTCTGGGTTCGGCACAGGTTCGGCATTCCGTTGTGGTTTCGCTCCCACGGTTCTCCCCTCGGGCATAGGGCAATCCTAAGATGGGCTCGCTGTGGGTCTCCGGTAGACCCGTGGCTGGGCGAGAATCCGTCAGAACCAGTCAGAACCAGTTAAGGCTCTGCCCGTGCGGTCCGGTGTACGCCAACGGCTTCTCATCGAGAGCGAGCACGAACCGGCCGGGGAGTTCGTCGTTGCGGGGCAAAGCGGCAGAAACCGTTGGGAGCCCGATCGCGCCCTCGAGCGAAATCCAGTGCGCGCCGAGGTCACGCACGGCATCGACGAAGCGCATGCGCGCCTCGAACGGCAGATATACCAACACCGCGCTCGTGAGAACGACGAGCGTCGCATTGGCCGGGGCCTCGGCAGCGAGCGCTGGCAGGGCATCCGTCGCGTCACCGCGCACGAGACGCGGAGGATCCCGGCGAGCGATCTCGATCGCCGCTCGCAGGCGTTTTCGTCGCTCGTTCTGCTCCGGCCAGACAAGCGTTTCGAGCCACTTCATGTGATCCGGATCGCACACATCGAGCGGCTGGAGGTCGATTCCGGCGCGCCAGGCGATATCGGGAACCGCCGATGGCAGCGGAACGCGACCATTCGTTGCCGACTCGAGCAGCACAGAGCTGGGTCCGTCGGCGGGATGCACGGGCGCGGCGCCGTCCCAGCTGTAGCTGTAGCGATCGGGGTAAAGACAGAGGCCCGCACTCGCGCCAACCTCGAGCAGGGCGAGCGGACCTGGCAGCATGGCGAGCGCGGGAACCAATGAGGCGCAGCGACGCGCCTCATTGGTCTGGGTGCTGCGCTGCAGCGCCTCGGCGGTGACGGCCAGCCAGTTGTCGATGAGCCAGCCGCGAAACTCCGCGAACGGCCCTTCCGGGGCGCCGAGCAGCCGCGACGACGCAAACACGAGGTTGGGCTGGCGTTTCTGCAGCGGCAGGTCATCGATGAGGGCGATCAGCTCGCGATCCGCCGAGACGCCGAGCGCCCACTCCTCATAGATTGCCGACTGCCCGCGCGCCTCATTCTCGCCGAAGGTGCGGTACCAGCATGCCGTATCTTTCATACTCGATCGCTAATCCGCGTCTCCGGCTCGGTACATCGAAATGTGAGGGAGGCCCGCCTCGACATAGACGTCGCCAAACTCTTCGAAACCGCACTTCGCGTAGAGCGGCACGATGTACTGCTGGGAATGCAGGATCATCGCGTCATTACCGTGCCGCTCGATAACATCGGCAATGAGAACCTGAGCGAGGCCCTCGCCGCGACGGTCGGCACGCACGACCACCCGCCCGAACTGTCGATGGGCGTCCCGGTGACTCGGTTCTTCGTCCCAGAGCACGCGGAGGTAGGCTGCGATTCCCCGTTCGTCCGAGATCCACAGGTGCTCTGTAGTTGGCTCCCGATCCCGATTGTCGAGCTCCTCCTCGTCGATTTTCTGTTCGAGGAAGAAGACATCGGTTCGCAGTTTGAGGAACGAATAGAGCTCGTCGGTTGTGAGTTGGCTCCATGATTTATGGACGACGGAACAATCTGGCATGGTCCCGAGTTTAATGAACGTAGAAGTACTTTCGGAAAGGAAGACCCCCATGACCAGGAACACAGACTCGGCCAGCTACCCCGTCGTCAAGACCGACGAGCAGTGGCGGGAGGAACTCGACCCCACTCGTTTCTCCATTCTTCGTGAGGCCGCGACCGAGCGCCCCTGGTCAGGAGCACTTCTCGACGAGAAGCGCTCCGGCGTCTACACCTGTGGTGCCTGCAACGCCGAGCTTTTTGCCAGCGGAACTAAGTTTGAGTCCGGCTCAGGCTGGCCGAGCTTCTATGAATCGGTCAACCCCGACGCCGTCGTTCTCAAGGCCGACAAGGCCCTCGGCATGACTCGCACCGAGGTGCTCTGCGCCAACTGCGGATCGCACCTCGGCCACCTGTTCGATGATGCGTATCAGACGCCCACCGGGGATCGCTACTGCATGAACTCCCTCTCCCTGAACTTCATGGAACAGGATTAGCCAGAACTCGGCGGCGCGGGACGCGGTCATCCGGCGCCGTTCGCAGCCGAAGGTGACCGAAATCGCCCCCGGTCACGAGGAGTTGCTTCCCCTCGTCGCCGCTGCGGCATCCGTCGCCGACCACGCCGCGTTGCGTCCCTGGCGGCTCATCGAACTGCGCGGTGAGTCGCGCGAGCGGCTCGGTGCCGCGTTCGTCGAAGCGAGCGGCGCCGGCGGCCCGGAGGCGGCAAAAATCGCGGGCAAGCCGTTGCGCGCGCCACTTCTGATCGCGATCGTGGTGGCCCACCGGGACAGCGTCACGGTGGCGGACTGGGAACAGGATGTCGTTGCCGCCGGTGTCGCACATACCCTGAGCCTGCTGCTCGACGAAGCCGGCTGGGGCGTTATGTGGCGCACCGGGCTTCTCACACGATCCGAACCGGTGCGGAGAATGCACAGGCTGGCCGACAACGAGCAACTTCTCGGTTGGCTCTATGTCGGCGGGTTATTCGGCAACGGGAAGGATGTCCCCAAGAAGGCAATCACGGCGAGCGAGTTTGTGACGCAGCTCTGATCGGCCGGGAGCGCACGGCGGCAATGCCGACCGCGAGCAGCGTTAGGGCGATTCTGCCCCCGGTAATATGGAAGCGATTGTTTGCCCCCTTAGCTCAGTTGGCCAGAGCACCGCTCTTGTAAAGCGGGGGTCGTCGGTTCGAATCCGACAGGGGGCTCCACGTAAGTAGCTGGTCAGCTGCCGTTTTGCTGGCTTTCGCGGCTGCCGCAGCAGTCCTGCCGGACTGCTTTGCCCACAGTTTGCCCACATTCAGACGAGCCGCGGTGTCATTCAAAGCGACCGCAACGCCATCCAGGTCATCATCGAAGAGGTCGCTGTATGTGTCGAGCGTTTCCTTCGCGGAGCTGTGCCCGAGCATCCGTTGAAGCGCTTTGACGTTGGCGCCGGCCGACACCGCGAGGCTCGCGCAGGTGTGCCTCAGCTCGTGCGGGGTCAGGCCCGGGATGCCGATGCTCGGCCGCGTCGTTGAACCAACCTCGTCGGAACGTCCGGTTGCGCAGCACCGCGCCGGCCTTGGAACTCACGAACACATGCGAGTCGAGTGACTTGATCTTCACATGGTCGGCCAACTGCTCGAGGATGAATGCCGGAACCGGGATGGAACGCTCCTCATAGTTCTTCGGCATCGACTCCTCGAGATAGCCGTTCACTTCGACCATCGTGCTGCGCACCTCGATACGTCCTCGACGGAAGTCGAGGTCGCGCACGCGCAGTCCGGACAGTTCACCCCACCGCAGCCCGGTGTACGCGAGCACGAGGATCAAAAGCCCGAACCCCTCCCCCGCTGGCTTGGCCTCGACGGCGTCGGCAAGCGCCGCAACCTGCTCATGTGTGAGGAACTTCTTGTGCGACTTCGACTGCCTCGGCAGCTTCAACCGCACGGCTGGGTTAGCCGGGATACGCCCGTCATCGACGGCAAGCTGCAACCCCGCAGAGAGCACGTTGACGATCTTGCGCACCGAGCCAGGACTCTGCGTGGCACTGAG
>JAYTEZ010000119.1:0-1598 GCA_043734805.1 Microbacteriaceae bacterium | reverse complement strand
CTGCCGCCGGTAGGCTTGCAGCCTTGTGAGCAGTTATCTGAGCCTTCTGAAGACGCGCGGTGTAGCGCGGATCATGTCGGCCCAACTGTTGGCCAGATTCCCCAACGGGATGCTGTCGCTGGCGTACCTGCTGCACATCGAGCGCATCCATCACTCCTACGGCGCTGCCGGGCTCGTACTCGCCGCGACAAGTGTCGGTCAGGCGATCGCCGGCCCGCTAACGAGTCGCTGGATGGGCGTCTGGGGCATGCGTCCCGTGCTCATCCTCACGACGACGGTGAGCGCCGTCGCCGTCGGCACGATCGCTCTCGCTCCGACGCTGTCGGTTCCTCTCTATATGGTTATCGGCTTCATCGGCGGCCTCAGCACCCCACCCGTCCAGCCCGCCGTGCGAACCATCTATCCCAAGATGGTGAACTCCCGGCAGCTCACCCCGCTGTTCTCCCTCGATGCCTCGGCCCAAGAGGTCATCTGGGTTGCCGGCCCGGTCATCACGACCTTAATTGCAACGCAGATCAGCACGGTGCTCGCCATCCTCGTTGCGCTCGCCTTCCTGATCGGCGGAGGAATCTGGTTCGTTTCCTCCCCCGAGGTGGGTCGAGTGCGAATCCCGCGCAGTCGCCGTAACCTCGGCGTCGTGCTCGCCAAACCGGCGGTGCTGCTGTCAACGATCAGCGGATTCCTGTTGATCGCCGCCTGCGCCGCGGTCGAGGCGGGCGTCGTTGCAACCTTCGGTGACAAGGGCCCGGAATCAGGGATCGTGCTGGCGCTGTTCGCGGTCGGGTCGCTCATCGGTGGGCTGTCGCTCGGTCACGTGCCGATTGGTCCCTGGGCGCTTGCACGTCGGATGTTCGCGATTTTCATCGGCATGGCCCTCGCCGCTGCGTCCCTCAACTTCTGGTGGCTCGCCGCGATGCTCTTCGTTGCAGGGATCGGCATCGCCCCCGCCCTCGCGGTCATGTTCGCCATTGTCTCGGCGAGCGTCCGATTCAGCGAGACCGCTGAGGCCTATGGCTGGGTCGGAACCGGGCAGCTGATTGGCGCGGCTCTCGGCTCGGCAGTCGCCGGGTTCCTCATCGATCGCTTCGATGCGCCTGGCGCATTCTGGGTGGCAGCGGCCTTCGCCGGGTTCGGGTTCCTCGTGCCGACGATATTCCGGCGCGCGCACCCCGACCTGCGCGGGCGCGACGCGAGCCCAATCCCCGATACCGAGCCGATTCCCTTCCAGCCGAGCTGAGCGATGCCAAGCTGAGCGATGGCGGGCTGAGCGATGCGGCGCCACGCGCCCGTGACGGCACGCGCAACTGGGCGCCCGCGCAACTCAGCGCATCGGCCTGAGCGCCTCGGCAAGGGTCGACAGCTCGGCGAGAATTCCGCCGAGGATTGCCGCCTGCTTCCCGTCAGCGACGAAAACACCGTCGGCCACCGACCTCATCCCGAACGGAATCCCGACCGCTGCGCCGGTCTTCACCAGCCCGAGACCGACGATGGCGTTCTCGATCGCGTTCACCCCGCGGCATCCACTCGCACACTCCAATCGAGCGTGTGCTGCTTCGTGTACTGGCGCAACCGAGGATGGTTGGGCTCGTCCATGAACG
>JAYTEZ010000118.1:0-2744 GCA_043734805.1 Microbacteriaceae bacterium | reverse complement strand
ATGACGTTGGGCTGTTAATCGAGTTCGAGTCCCTCCAGGGGCACCGTCAGGGTTACCTCGAGACGCTCACTCGAACGAGAGAATCAAAAACTATTCGAGTCTGATTTCGCGTCGATATGCTTAAGCGCCTTCGACGTGCGGGCCCCGGTCCCATTGAGACTTGTTGTGAATCGTTTTCTGGAGGAGAGGCCCGTGCAGCGTGTACGACAGCGTCTAAGACGAGTCATCCGCGCAGTTTGGGGAATCTGGAGCGCTGAGCTTCGCGCGGTGTGGAGGCGCTCGCCGGTACGGCGTCGGACCGTGCTCTACGAGTCGTTTGCAGGAAACGGCGCGCTCTGCAATCCGGAAGCCATCTTCAGAGAACTCCTCGGCTCGGCAGACATGGGCGACCTGCAACATATCTGGGTTCTGAAGGACCTTCGCCGCCATCGACGGTTCCGCTCCGAGTTTGCACGCCATCCCGGAGTGAGGTTTGTGCGGTACCGATCCGCCGGGTATTTTCGGGCGCTCGCCACGAGCGAATATCTCATCAACAATGCCACTTTCCCGCCGGAATTCAGCAAGCGCGCAGGACAGGTTTATCTGAACACCTGGCACGGGACACCGCTGAAGCGCATGGGTTATGACATGCCCAACGGCGCGATGGAATCCGCTAACACGATGCGCAATTTTGTGTCCGCAGATTTCCTGCTCTCGCAGAACTCGTTTATGACCCACCAGATGTATGAGACCGCATACAAGCTGCGCGGGGCATTCCAGGGTCTTGTCATCGAAGAGGGCTACCCGCGGGTCGACCGTCAATTCATGGGCAACGAAGATGATCAGGCTGTGCGCGCTCAACTGGAGGCGTCAGGAATTCAACTCGCGGGGCGAGACATCGTTCTGTACGCACCAACCTGGAAAGGAGAGTCGTTTTCCTCCCCCAACGACGATGCGCGGCAACTCGTTGAGACGGCTCGTGAGCTTCAACGGTTGTTAGGCGAAGACAGATACATCGTGCTTCTCAAGAACCATCAGGTCGTCCACAAGTTTGCGGCGGGTGAAGCCGAGTATCGGGCTGTTCTCGTGCCGAACGAGATTCCGACCAACGCCGTGCTCGGCGTGAGCAGCATCCTCATTACCGACTATTCGTCGATCCTTTTTGATTTTCTCTCGAGCGGGCGGCCGATAATTTTCTACCGACCGGACGTCACGGACTACACCACCTCCCGCGGAACTTACTTCGGATCCGAGGAGCTGCCAGGGCCGGTGTGTGACGAGATTAGCCAGGTCGCAGAGGCGGTGCTCTCGTTCGCCAGCGGCAAGACACCGGATGCTTCATCCGAATCTCGATATGCCGACTGGCGAAAGCGATTCGCGAGCAACGATGACGGAACCGCATCCCGCCGCGTCGTGGACGTGATCTTTCGAGGCAAGGCGGATGCCCGCCGCACCGTGTCCATCGCCGAGGATCCACGCACAGCGGTTCTGCTGCACCTGGGGTCCATGAATTCCAATGGAATCACTTCGTCGGCCCTCAACCTCTTGAGTTCAATCGACTACGACGCGTTCGACGTGTCAGTGGTTTTCACTCGGCCTTCGAGCGGGCAGCAACGCGCGAATCAGTTGCGCATCGGCCCTCGCGTGCGACAGTTCCATCGAGCCGGCGGGATGAACGGCAGCAAATTCACCCACCTGAGACGACGACTCGCCGAGTGGCGCGGGAAGAGTGACGTGCACAGTTCGTTCGCGGGCCAGCGCCGGATGTGGAACGACGAATGGAGCCGATGCTTTGGCGCGACTCGATTCGAGCGCATCGTGGACTTTGACGGGTATGGCCCATTTTGGGCGACGCTTCTCCTGCACGGCCACGCGTTCAGCCATTCAATCTGGCTTCACAACAATATGGCCGCCGAAACCCACCGTGTGATCCGGGGCAGAAAGCGCATCCGACGCTCACTTGGCGCCGTATTCGCGCTGTATCACGAGTTCGACGCTCTGGTGTCGGTCTCGCCTTCGCTGAGCGAGGTCAACCGCCGCGGGCTCGGCGCCGACTACGACCTCGATCCGGCTGCTTTTGTGTCGGCCCGCAACATCGTCGACGAGGCTCATCTGCGCGCCTCCGTCGGGGTGCCTCTCGCGGAAATAACCGAACAGGTCGGGGATTCAGGGACGGGCCGCCGAGGTATGCCGAGCTGGGCCGCCGAGATGTCTGCTCACGTCGACACGGTATGGTTCATCACCGTTGGTCGCTTCTCGACGGAAAAGAACCAATCTCGCCTCCTGCGTGCGTTCGGCCACGTGCATCGACTACATCCCGAGAGCCGTCTGGTACTGGTCGGCTACGGGCCGCTCCATCGCGAGTTGGAGCGCCTTATCCAGCACCTCGGTTTGGCCGACTCCGCATTCCTCGCCGGACCATACGGCAACCCGTTTCCGATATTGGCCGCGGCCGACTGTTTCGTCCTTTCCAGCGATTATGAAGGCCAGCCCATGGTCATCCTGGAAGCCGCAATCGTTGGCTTGCCGATCGTTTCCGTCAACTTTGGATCCATTCGCGACGCACTGCCCGACAGCACCATTCATATCGTCGACCAGGACGACGACTCGCTGGCCGACGGAATGTTGGCCTTTCTGCGCGGCGAAGTGACACCACAGCGTCTGGATGTCGAGCGCTACAACCGGGCGGCCATCGGCGAATTCGTGACAGCAATAACGGTGGTCGGGTCGAAGACCTAAAGCGGCTTTTCAGTACGCTCGCCTGA
>JAYTEZ010000117.1:0-4580 GCA_043734805.1 Microbacteriaceae bacterium | reverse complement strand
AGCGCCTCATCGATATCGGCGACGCCGAGCCAGTCGGCTCCGCTGACTACCGCTGCTTTCGCGACCGGAATGGCGCCATGTCCATACCCGTTGGACTTCACGACAACCATGGTCAACGAGGTGTTGATCGCCCGCTTGAGCGTCTGAATGTTGTGGGCGATTGCCGCGAGATCGATGCGCGCCTCGCGCAACGGGCGGTCAGGCATCCGCACCCCGGACATCCGAACCCTCGGCGACGACGTAGGCAACCGCGACTCCCGCGTCGTGGCTCATCGACAGGTGGATGGCCGCGATCCCTCTGGCGGAGACGATCGCGGCGAGGGCGTTGTAGACCTCGATCGACGGGTTGCGCAGCCCATCGGAGACCACCGCCATATCGTGCCAGCGCACGCCGGTCGAGTCGCCAATCGCCTTGATCAGTGCTTCCTTCGCCGCAAATCGCGCCGCCATCGAGCGCAGCGGTCGCCTGTTCGGGCCGTCCCACTGCTCGCTTTCGGCAAACAGGCGCGTCATCAACGCCGGTGTTCGGTCCGCCGCACGCTCGAAACGCGCGAGATCGACCACATCAACGCCGATGCCGACAATCACCGCTCCCCGGCAGACACCGCTACTCGACGGTCACGGATTTGGCGAGATTGCGCGGCTGGTCGACGTCGAGGCCCTTGGCCGCCGCGAGTTCCATGGCGAAGATCTGCAGGGGTGCGACGGCGAGCAGCGGCTCGAACAGTGTCGAGGCGAGCGGAATCCGGATCACGGTGTCGGCGTACGGCAGCACGGAGACATCCCCCTCCTCGGCGATCGCCAGGATGCGCGCGCCACGGGCACGGATCTCCTGGATGTTCGAGACCACCTTCGGATGCAGCGAATCCTTCGCGCGCGGACTCGGCACGATCACGAAGACGGGCTGGCCCGGCTCGATGAGCGCGATCGGGCCGTGCTTGAGCTCGCCGGCCGCGAAGCCTTCCGCGTGAATGTAGGCGAGCTCCTTGAGCTTGAGTGCGCCCTCGAGCGCGACCGGGTAGCCGGCGTGGCGGCCGAGGAAGAGCACGGAACGGGTGTCGGTCATCCAGCCAGCCAACTGCTTGATGGCATCGTGCTGCTCCAGCACGACGGCAAGCTGATCCGGGAGCGCCTGCAACTCGTCGAGCAATCCGGCAATCTCGTCCGCGGGCAGCGCACCGCGCAACCGGGCGAGGTGCAGGCCGAAGAGATAGAGCGCAGCGACCTGCGCGACGAAGGCCTTGGTCGAGGCGACAGCGACCTCCGGACCGGCGTGGGTGTAGATCACAGCGTCGGACTCGCGCGCAATCGTCGCGCCCTGGGTGTTGCAGATGGAGAGTGTCCTGGCGCCTGCGGCGACGGCGTACTTGACCGCCATGAGGGTGTCCATGGTCTCGCCGGACTGGCTGATGGACACCACGAGCGTTCGATCGTTGATCACCGGATCGCGGTAGCGGAACTCGTGCGACAGATCGACCTCGACGGGAATCCTGGCCCACTTCTCGATCGCGTACTTGCCAAGCATCCCGGAGTAGCTGGCCGTCCCACAGCCAAGGATGACGATGCGGTCGATGTCTTTCAGCATGTCGTCGCCGAAGACGTCGAGTTCGCTGAGCCTGACCGCCCCGCCCTCGATCCGGCCGAGCAGCGTCTTCGCGATGGCTTCTGGCTCCTCGCTGATTTCCTTGGCCATGAAGCTCGACCAGCCGCCCTTTTCCGCCGCCGAAGCGTCCCAGGCGATCTCGAACTCCTGCGAATCGACCGGGTTTCCGTCGAAATCGGTGACCGTCACGGCATCCGGCGTGATGGTCACGATCTGATCCTGGCCGATCGCGACGGCGCGACGGGTGTGCTCGACGAAGGCCGCGACATCCGACCCAAGGAAGTTTTCTCCATCCCCAAGCCCGATCACGAGCGGCGAGTTGCGGCGGGCGCCGACCACGACGCCCGGCTGGTCTTTGTGCAAGACCAGCAGGGTGAATGCGCCGTGCAGTCGGGCCACGACGTTGCGGAGCGCCAGTGCGAGGTCGCCCGTCTTTTGGTACTCGAGCCCGACGAGCAGGGCGGCGACCTCGGTGTCGGTCTCGCTAGTGAAGACGGTGTCCGGGTGCTCAGCGACGAGTTGCGCTCTGAGAACGGCGAAGTTCTCAATGATGCCGTTATGGATGAGCGCGAGCTTGCCGTTGTCACCGAGGTGCGGATGCGCGTTCTGGTCGTTCGGGCCACCGTGGGTTGCCCAGCGTGTGTGACCGATGCCGGTCGAACCGTCGGCCAGGTTGTGCGCTTCGAGGTCGTCGATGAGGACCTGCAGTTTGCCCGCCCGCTTGCGGGTGTGCAGTTCACCCTCGGGGTCGATCACGGCGATTCCCGCCGAGTCGTAACCGCGATACTCGAGCCGACGCAATCCGCCGAGAAGCACCTCGATGCTCCGGTTGCGCCCGACGTAACCCACGATTCCGCACATGGAACTAGATTTTACGGTACGGCCGCTGGGGATCCGCCCAGCACTGGTTTCGTCTCGGGCCATCGTCGTCTCCGGTAGCCTGATGAACAATGTCCGAACACGAGTCACACGCCACGGCCAACGGCACCTCAACGCCCTTTGTCGAGATCGATCGCGCCGATTGGGCCGCACTCGCTCCGACGACGCAGCTGCCACTCACCCCGACTGAAATCGTCGAACTGCGCGGGCTCGGCGACAGGCTCGACCCGAGCGAAGTGACGGACGTCTACCTGCCCCTCAGCAAACTGATCAGTTTGTATGCGGTCGGGGCGAGGCAGCTCCACCGCGACACGAGCCGCTTTCTCGGTCGGGATTCCCCGAGTACTCCCTTTGTGATTGGTGTCGCCGGATCCGTCGCCGTCGGCAAATCGACGACCGCGCGCCTGCTGCGCGAGCTGCTCGCGCGTTGGGAAGGCACCCCGCGCGTCGAACTGGTCACGACGGATGGCTTCCTGCTGCCGAACGCCGAACTGGAGCGACGGGGACTGATGGAGCGTAAAGGGTTTCCGGAGTCCTACGACCGCCGCACGCTCCTGCGCTTCGTGACCAAAGTCAAGAGCGGCGCGGAAGAGGTGCGAGCCCCGTTCTACTCCCATCTCAGCTACGACATCGTGAGCGACGCGGAAATCGTAGTGCGCCGCCCCGACATCCTCATCGTCGAAGGTCTCAATGTGCTCCAGCCGCCCGGCAGCGGTCACGGACTGGCGGTAAGCGACCTCTTCGACTTCACCGTCTATGTCGATGCCCGCACCGCCGACATCGCCAGATGGTACGAGGAGCGCTTTCTCACGCTGCAGCAGGGCGCATTCGCCAACCCTAAGTCGTACTTCCATCGTTACGCCAGTCTCACCACCGAGCAGGCGATCGCGACGGCCGGCGAAATCTGGAAGCGTATCAATGAGCCCAACCTGCTCCAGAACGTGTTGCCGACGCGGTCCCGTGCCGATCTCGTGCTGCGGAAGGGTGCAGACCACGCGGTGAGCAGCGTGCTGCTGCGCAAGCTGTAGGCGCACCAACCCTTCCCGCGCCCATAAAGTGCCCGTTCCGGCGGATAGTGCCCCGCGGAGCGGGCACTATCCGCCGGAACGGGCACTTTTGCGAAGTTACTGTCGAACGCGCCTCAGATGGCGAGGCGCTCGCGCACGATGTCGGCGAGCGAATGCGCGATCTCGTCGGCGACATCCTGCTCACGGGCTTCGACCATCACACGGACGAGCGGTTCGGTTCCGGATGGCCGCAGCAGCACGCGCCCGGTGTCAGCGAGGCGATCTTCCGCCGCCTTCACCGCCGCGGCGATCACCGTATCGGCGCTGAGGCTGTGGTGATCGACGCCTCGCACGTTGACCATCAGCTGGGGATACACCGTCATGACCGACGCGAGCTCTGCCAGGGACTTTCCGGTCCGCGCCATTTCGGCGAGCAACTGAAGCCCGGTGAGGATACCGTCTCCCGTCGTCGCGTGAGAGCTCATGATGACGTGCCCGGACTGCTCGCCGCCGAGACTCAGCCCTCGCTCGTTCAGCGTCTCCAACACGTAACGGTCGCCGACCGCGGTCTGCAGCAGAGTGATCCCGTGCTCGGCCATGGCGACGCGCAGGCCGAGGTTACTCATGACCGTCGCGACCAGCGTGTCATCCTTGAGCAGGCCGCGTTCCTTCATCGACACGGCGAGAACGGCCATGATCTGGTCACCGTCAACGACTCGCCCGAGGTGGTCGACCGCGAGGCAACGGTCGGCGTCGCCGTCGTGGGCGACGCCGACATCGGCGCCGTGTTCGAGTACCGCTGCCGCGAGAACGTCGAGATGAGTGGACCCGACGCCGTCGTTGATGTTGTAGCCGTCGGGTTCCGCGCCGATCACGGTGACCTTAGCGCCGGCAAGCGTGAAGACCTCCGGTGAGATGCCAGAGGCCGAACCGTTTGCGCAATCGAGCACGACATGGATGCCGTCGAGCTGGGTTTCCAGCGTCGACATCAGGTGCACGATATAGCGATCCTCCGCATCGGCGAAGCGCCGAATGCGGCCGACCTCGACACCGGTAGGAGCGAGTTTTTGCTCTCCGAGCGCCGCCTCGAT
>JAYTEZ010000116.1:0-3703 GCA_043734805.1 Microbacteriaceae bacterium | reverse complement strand
GCGTCCACAACGGCCTTGACCCGCTGCGCATTTGCCGTCGTCGTCACCAAAAGGGCGTCAGGCGTGTCGACGACCACGATGTCGCTCACGCCGATGAGCGAAATCAGTCGACCGGTCTGGCTGATTACGACACCACTCGACGCATCCGCGAGCACCCGGGCGTTCTCGCCGAGAATCGCAAGGTCGGATTTGCGACCGCCGGTATGCAGCTTGGCAATGGACGCGAAGTCTCCGACATCGTCCCAGTCGAAGTCGCCGGGCACGACGGCGAGGCGTCCTGCCGCAGCGGCAGGCTCGGCGACCGTGTAGTCGATCGCGATCTTCTTGAGGCCAGGCCAGACCTGGTCGACGACCGCCCCGCGGCGCGGGGTATCCCAGGCCTCAGCGAGCTCTGTGAGGCCGGCCAGCAGCTCCGGTTCCGACTCGCCCAGCTGCGCGAGCAGTACGTCCGCCCGCGAAATGAACATGCTGGCGTTCCAGAGGTAGTCCCCCGCCGCCAGGTACTTTTCGGCTGTCGCAAAATCCGGCTTTTCGACGAAGGAGTCCGCTCGCACGGCATTGGGCGCGCCAGGAATCGTAAGTGTGCCGTCGCAATGGATGTACCCGAAGCCGATCGCCGGTTCCGTTGGCGTTATCCCGATGGTAGCGATGTAGCCGGCATCGGCGACGGCCACAGCCTGGATGACGGCGCGCTTGAATCCTCGAGTGTCGGAAATGACGTGGTCGGCAGCGAACGATCCGATGATCACATCAGGTTCGCGGTGGTGCAGGATGGCGGCGGCCAGTCCGATCGCGGCGGAGGAGTCTTTGGGTTCGCTCTCCAGGACGAGATTGAGGTCGGCGAGGTCGGGCAGCTGCTTCTCAACCGCGGCACGGTGTGCACGGCCGGTGACCACCATGATGCGGTCCGGCCCCGAGATCGGGAGCAGACGATCCCAGGTGCCGCGGAGCAGGGTCGTACCCGAACCGGTCAGGTCATGCAGAAACTTGGGGGCATCGGCACGGGACAGCGGCCAGAGACGTGAACCGATTCCTCCGGCGGGAATGATGCTGTAAAAGCGATGGAGCCCGTCCGGTCCGTCCGGGGCATCCTGGTGATCATGCATGCGACCCACTTTAGACGTGAGACGCCAGCCCCGCGTCACTTGCGGATCGTGAAAACTATCTTGATATCAAGCTATTAAGATTGTCATTGGCAGTACGGCCTCGGGTGCGGGAATACACTGGGGGTCGTCAGCATAATGGACCATCGCGCGCCCCACAGCCGGGGCTGAATCACCCGCAGGGAGGGTTGCTCGTGCCAGAGAAGTCGGCGGGGGCCCTGGCCGCGTCCAGGCCAGAAAAGAAATATCCGTTTCCGAAGATCTCGTCGCCGCGGGTTCCGCGAGGAACCCTGTACCGCGGCCGGGAGGGAATGTGGTCGTGGGTGTTCCACCGGATCACCGGAGTCGCGATCTTCTTCTTCCTGCTCGTACACATCCTCGACACCTCCCTCGTCCGGCTGAGCCCGGAGGCGTACAACGCCGTGATTAACGAGTACAAGACCCCCATCATGGGCCTCGGCGAGACGGCGCTCGTCGCGGCAATCGGGTTTCATGCGCTCAACGGGCTCCGCATCATCCTGATCGACTTCTGGAGCGTCGGAACGAAACACCAGAGACTCATGTTCTGGATCGTTATCGTTCTCTGGATTGTTCTGCTCGCCGGTTTCGTGCCGCGCCAGTTCATGAATATCTTCGGGGGCGAATAATCATGGCAATCCTGATCGACAACCCTCGGGAACCGAAGGCCGTTCGTCGTCAGCGCCGCTTCAATTTTGAGAAGTGGGGCTGGATTTACATGCGCTCGAGCGGCATCGTGCTCGTGGTGCTCATCTTCGGCCACCTCTTCGTCAACCTCGTCGCCGGCCAGGGCGTCAAGGCGATCGACTTCGCCTTCGTCGGAGGCAAGCTCTCGCAGCCGTTCTGGCAGATCTGGGATACCCTGCTGCTCTGGCTCGCGCTCATTCACGGTTCAAACGGGATGCGCACGATCGTCAACGACTATGCGAGCAACCGCCTCCTCCGTGTCATTTTCAAGGGCGCTCTCGTTGCGTCCGCCATCGTTCTACTCGTGCTGGGAACCCTTGTGATTTTCACTTTCGATCCATGTCCGGTCGGCTCTCCGGCCAATCTGCTTCCGTCATTCTGCGCGGCAAGGATATAGGTAAGCGCGACATGGGCGAGGACGCACAGGGCACATCGTCGATTGTCGACGGTGTGCACTATCACCAGTTCGACATCGTGATCGTCGGCGCCGGTGGTGCCGGAATGCGGGCGGCCATCGAGGCCGGACCGCATGCCAACACCGCGGTGATCTCCAAGCTGTACCCGACCCGTTCGCACACCGGGGCTGCACAGGGGGGCATGGCCGCGGCGCTCGCCAACGTCGAGGAAGACAACTGGGAGTGGCACACTTACGACACCGTCAAGGGCGGCGACTACCTGGTCGACCAGGACGCAGCGGAGATTCTCGCAAAGGAAGCCATCGACGCGGTCTTCGACCTCGAAAACATGGGCCTCCCGTTCAACCGCACGCCCGACGGCAAGATCGACCAGCGTCGCTTTGGTGGCCACACTCGCGAACACGGACAGTCGCCGGTGCGCCGCGCCTGTTACGCCGCCGACCGCACCGGCCACATGATCCTGCAGACACTGTTCCAGAACTGCGTCAGGCTCGGTATCAACTTCTTCAACGAGTTCTATGTGCTCGACCTGGTCATGACCGAGGTCGATGGGCCGGACGGCACGAAGATCGAGCAGCCCTCCGGCGTTGTCGCGTATGAACTCGCGACCGGCGAACTGCACGTCTTCCAGGCGAAGGCCATCATCTTCGCGACCGGCGGATTCGGCAAGATCTTCAAGACAACATCCAATGCCCACACGCTCACGGGCGACGGCGTCGGCATCATCTGGCGCAAGGGCCTGCCGCTCGAGGACATGGAGTTTTTCCAGTTTCACCCGACCGGGCTGGCCGGCCTCGGCATCCTTCTGTCTGAGGCGGCACGCGGCGAGGGTGCGATCCTGCGCAACTCGACCGGTGAGCGGTTCATGGAGCGCTACACGCCGACCCTGAAAGACCTGGCGCCGCGTGACATCGTCGCGCGCTCGATGGCCACCGAGATCCGCGAAGGCCGGGGGGCCGGACCCAACAAGGACTACCTGTACCTCGACATCACCCACCTCGAGCCGGCCGTCATCGACGAGAAGCTGCCCGACATCACCGAGTTCGCCCGCACCTATCTCGGCGTCGAGCCGTATACCGAGCCGGTGCCGGTGCTGCCGACGGCGCACTACGCGATGGGCGGCATTCCGACTACGACCAACGCCGAGGTGCTGCGCAACAATACCGAGGTCGTTCCCGGGCTCTACGCCGCCGGCGAATGTGCGTGCGTGAGCGTGCACGGCTCGAACCGACTCGGCACCAACTCGCTGCTCGATATCAACGTCTTCGGCAAACGGGCCGGCAAGAACGCGGTCGAGTACGCGAAGACAGCAGAGTGGGTGCCACTTCCGGATGACCCGGCCGCCGGTGTTCGCCGGATCCTCGACCAGGTCCGCGGCGGTGACGGCACGGAGCGCATCGCTGCGATCCGCAAGGAACTGCAGGATTCGATGGACCGCAATGCCCAGATCTTCCGCACCGATGAAAGTCTCGCGGAGGT
>JAYTEZ010000115.1:0-10016 GCA_043734805.1 Microbacteriaceae bacterium | reverse complement strand
CTGCGCAGTCCCATTCTGATTCTGTTGATTGCCACCGCCGGACTTTCTCTCTTTCTCGGCGACGTCACGAACTCCATCGTCATTGCTGTGATCCTCCTCGTCAGCGTCGGACTGGGCTTCGGCAACGAGTTTCGGGCGGAACGGGCGGCCGAGGCGCTGCATTCTCGCGTGACACACCGTGTTGTGGTTGTCCGGGACGATGCTGCACGGGAAATCAATGTTGTCGAGCTGGTGCCCGGCGACGTGGTCCGACTCGGGCTTGGCGTAATTGTGCCCGCGGATATTCGCCTGCTCGAGAGCAAAGATCTGCTCTGCGACGAAAGCATTCTCACCGGCGAGTCGCTGCCCGTGAGTAAGGATCCGGCACCGACAGCCGCGGATGCGACCCTTGGCGATCTGACATCGTGCGTCTTCATGGGCACCGTAGTCCAATCCGGCAGTTGCACCGGTGTGGTTGTCGCCACCGGTGGTCGCACCGAATTCGGCCGGATCGCCGTTGGCCTTGGCACTCCACAACCCGAGACGGAGTTTCAACTCGGATTGAGACGATTCTCCATCCTGTTGCTCCAGGTGGCGCTCGCGCTCACCTCCCTGATCTTCATCGCGAACCTGCTGCTGCACCGTCCGTTGATCGAATCGCTACTGTTTTCGCTGGCGATCGCCGTCGGCATCACGCCTCAGTTGTTGCCGGCCGTGGTCAGCACGAGTCTCGCAACGGGAACGCGGCAGCTCGCTCGCCACGGAGTTCTGGTCAAGCGCCTGGTCTGCATCGAAGATCTGGGTGACATGGACGTGTTGGTTACGGACAAGACCGGGACCCTGACCGAGGGGCACATCAGTTTCACCGGTGTCGTGACCATCAGCCCGAACACCGCCAGCCCGAACACCGCAAGCGACGAGCTGTATCTGCTCGGTCTGCTTGCCACGGAAGCGGACTACTCGGGGCACACCGTCTCGACGGTTGGCCAGAACCCGCTGGATGCGGCACTCTGGGAGTCCCCGCAGGCGACAAAGTTCGATCCTGCCGGCTACGACCGGCTCGACCTGATTCCGTTTGATCACCTGCGGCGCATGACCAGTGTGCTGGTCCGCGAGACTGACGGTACCCGGCTCCTGATAACGAAGGGTTCCCCGGAAGACGTTCTGCGGCTGTGTGTCGACACTCCACCTCACGCGCAGACTCTGTTGGATGAGCAATTCGAGACCGGCGCGCGCGTTGTCGCTGTTGCCACGCGATCCGTCACCGGGGTAACCCGGATCGAACCGGCAGACGAGAAAGAGCTGACCCTCCGCGGCTTTCTCATCTTCCTGGACCGGCCGAAGGCCGACGCCAGGGACTCGCTGGCGAAGTTGGCGTCCCTCGGCATCACGGTTAAAGTCGCCACCGGCGACAACGCGAAAGTGGCAGAAAAGGTCTGTGCCGACCTCGGGATGCTCTCCGGCGGAACGCTCACGGGCGCCCACATCGATGCCATGTCGGATCCAGAACTTGCCGCCGCCGCTCGGGAGGCGAGCATCTTTGCCCGCGTCTCCCCTGAACAGAAGGCGCGCCTCATCCGGCTGCTGCGGGAGAGCGGAGGTGCCGTCGGTTTTCTGGGCGACGGCGTCAACGATGCCCTGGCATTGCACAGCGCGGACATCGGGATCTCCGTGGATAGTGGCACGGATGTTGCCAAGGACGCGGCCGATGTCGTGCTGTTGGATAAAGATCTGGGAGTCCTTGCCGAAGGGGTGGTGGAGGGCCGCCGGATATTCGCCAACACGATCAAATATGTGCTGATGGGCACCTCAAGCAATTTCGGCAATATGTTCAGCGCTGCCACGGCGTCCGTCGTGCTGAGTTTCTTGCCCATGCTGCCCGGGCAGATTTTGCTGAATAATCTGCTCTACGATTCGGGGCAGCTGGCCATCCCCGGTGACCGCGTTGACAAGGAGCAACTACTCGCGCCGGCGCACTGGGACATCGCCTTCATCCGGCGATTCATGGTTGTCTTCGGTCCGATCAGTTCGCTCTTCGATTTTGCGACCTTCGCCCTGATGATCTTTGTTTTCCACGCGGCTCCCGGCGAATTCAGGGCCGGCTGGTTCATCGAGTCCATCGCGACCCAGACACTGATCATCTTCGTTATCAGAACGCGCCGGGTGCCGTTCCTGAAGAGCCGGCCTTCGGCGGGCCTGATTGCCGCGTCCTTCGGCGTGGTGGCCGCCGGGGTCTACCTGCCACTCTCGCCGTTAGCGAGCGTTTTGGGGTTTGATCCGATCCCGCTGCCGTTCTTCCTTGCGCTGCTGGTGATGACGATTATCTACCTTGTGCTGGTGGAATTTGCCAAGCAGTGGTTCTTTTCGCGGGCCGCCCAGCGGCTTCCGCACGCGGCAGTCGCCCCTCTCCCGCGCGGAAGGAATCACCACATCCGCAGGCGTGCGGCGCGATTCAGTGTCGCCGCGCCCCGTGCTAACGAGAGGCGGCAAAATCCTCGATCGCGCACAAAAGTGCGGCCGGCTCAGAGTAGTGATGCGCGGTGATTCCAACGCTGCGGGCACCCTCGACGTTCATGAGCATGTCGTCGGCGAAGAAGGCATCCCTTGGCGAAACCCCGTAGCGGGCGAGTACCGCCTCGAACACGGCGGGGTCCGGTTTGCGGGCGCCGTAGTCCGACGACGTGAAAAGGTGGTTGCCGAAGACCGCAACCAGCTCGGGAGCGAGAGACGCGAGGTGCTTGCCGGTGAGCGGCCCATTGTTCGTGAGCAGTGTCACCCGCCCGAGCTCCGCGGCACGCTCGACGGCGGCGATCGAGTCGATCCATGGCGTCATCGCGCCACCGCGCACGCGCACCCAGTCCGCTTCGCTCACGTCGACCCCGATGGCGGCGTTGAAGGCCGTGAGGTATTCATCGGAGGTCTCCCAGGCGCCAGCCTCCGCCGCCCACTCGCCATCGTTGTGCCACCATCGTTCGCGCAATTCCCGCAGTGACAGGCCGGTCAGCCGGGTCATCCCGGCCATCCGCAGGCGCCAGTCGTAGTCGTAGAGCACGTCGTCCATATCGAAGATAAAGAGCAGCATCACTTTTTCCGGTTAGCGAAGCGCAGGATCGCCTCATCGAGAGCGGCGACCTGCGGTTTTCCGTCAAGGTAGGCCAGCACGTGACCATGAATTCCGACGGATTCCGCCCCCGCGATATTTTCGGCTGAGTCATCGACGAAGAAGGTGTCTTCCGCCCGAGCGCCGAATCGCTCGAGAGCGAGCCGATAGATTTTCTCATCCGGCTTCCGCACCCCGAGCTGGCAGCTCACGAGGCGATTGTCGCCGACGATGGCCGTGACATCCGGCGCGAGCAGCGGGAGCGATTCCGCAAAGGGTGAGGGGTTGTTCGAGAGCAGCGAGACGGTGCCAAGGGTCGATGCGCGGTGCAGGGCGGCCACGACTCCCGATGTGCGCGTGCTCGCGAGCGCACGCGCCTCCTGCCAGTTTTCCAGAGTGAGTCCCGCGCCCGTCACCCGCTCAAATTCGGCAAGGTATTCCGGCGAGGTCGGCCACTCGCCGGCCTCTGCTCGCGATTCGAAGCCAGCAGCCCACCAGGTTTTTGCGAGGTGGTACTGGCTCACACCGCTGATCAGGCTGAGGGCGGGAAGCCGTATCCGAAAATCGTACGCGTAGAGCGTCTTGTCAAAATCGAAGAAGTACAGGTCCACAGCGCTCCGCTCGACGCCCGGCACGGGCGCTCGCTTCAAGTATCCCAAAGGACGGCCGGGCCAGCCCGACACCGAAATGCTCGCGCCAACGACCGGCAACAGTCCCGCTGAACAGTCGATTGGTGCGATTCCTGCCGTCGACGGGACCTGACTACACGGGAGCTGCCAGCAGCGCCGAAGTAGTATTGCTAGCGACATGGCGACGATCTACGACTGCTCGAACCAGGCCGAGCTCCTCACCGGCATGCGACTCGCGAGGGGCGCCATCGGGAGCGGGGAGCTTGTCGTGCTGCCGACGGACACGGTGTACGGGATCGCCGTGGACGCGTTCAGTCCGGAGGCCGTGCAACGTCTGCTCGACGCGAAAGGTCGCACCCGCCAGTCCCCACCGCCGGTGTTGATCCCGGGCATTCCGACACTCGATGCACTCGCCGAGAGCGTGCCGGACGAAGTGCGCGCCCTCGTCGCAGCCTTCTGGCCGGGCGGGCTCACCGTCATTTTGCCGGCGCGGGAATCCCTGAGATGGGATCTCGGCGACACCAACGGTACGGTAGCCCTCCGCATGCCGAACAACCGGATCGCCCTCGAGCTGCTGTCGGAGACCGGACCACTCGCCGTCTCCTCCGCGAACCTCACGGGCGAACCAGCCGCCATCAACATTGCCGACGCGCAGCGGATGCTCGGCGAGCGTGTCGCGGTCTACCTCGACGGCGGCGACGCGGGCGGCGATTACGAGACGGGTGCAGGCCTCGGCTCGACCATCGTCGACGCCACTGGTCTCCTGCACGAGGGCGGAACGCTGCGCATCGTTCGACACGGAGTGATCCCGGATGAGGCGATCAACGCCGTCATCGCGAGGCTCGGGAACAGCAGCCCGTGAGACTCATCATCTACGCCGCCGCCGGCGGCCTCTCTGCCGTCGTGACCTTCGGCCTCTCGGTGCTTATCGCCCGGCTCAGCATGAAGTATCGGCTGTATCCACAGATTCGCGAGCGTGACGTGCACACGAGGCCGACCCCGCGCCTGGGCGGTGTCGCGATGTTTCTCGGTATCCTCGTCGCCTTCGGCGTCTCATCGCAGCTGCCGCAATTCCAGCTGATCTTCGCCAAACCCGGGCCCATTTTCGCGATTCTTGGTGCCGCCCTCGTTATCGTGCTCATCGGGGTCGCCGACGATATCTGGGATCTCGACTGGGTGACGAAGCTCGCCGGGCAGATCATCGCCGCTGGCCTGCTCGCCTGGCAGGGGGTGCAGGTTACCTCCCTGCCGATCGTCGGCGGCATCATTGTGCTGTCGTCGTACACCGGTCTCATCGTCACGGTCGCGGCCATCGTGCTCGTGATGAACGCCATCAACTTCATTGACGGCCTTGACGGCCTTGTTGCCGGCGTCGCGATCATCGCCAACGGTGTCTTCTTTATTTACACCTACATCCTGGTCACGCGAATCGCCGCGACCGAGTATTTCAACCTTGCCCTTCTGATCTCGGCGGTGCTCATCGGCGCCTGCGCCGGGTTCCTGCCTCTCAACTGGCATCCGGCCAGGCTTTTCATGGGCGATGCCGGTGCCCTGCTCGTCGGTCTGATGATGGCGACCTCGGCCATTTCCGTCACCGGCCAGGTCGATGTTGCGGCACTGCAGTTCACGAAACAGCTGGTGCCGGCTTTCATCCCGATCCTGCTCCCGTTCGCGATTCTCATCATCCCCTTGCTCGACTTCGGTCTCGCGGTGTTCCGCCGCCTCCGAGCGGGTAAGTCACCGTTCACCGCGGATCGCAAGCACCTGCACCACCGGCTTCTTGACATGGGCCACTCCGACGTCCACGCCGTGCTCATTTTCTACTCCTGGACGACCGTCGTCGCCGTTGGCTGTCTGCTTTTCATGTTCGTCGACGCGATCTGGGCCCTCACTTTTGTCGCGGTCGGGCTGGTGGTGTGCACCCTTTACACCTTCGCCCCGCTCACCAGGCGAAAGGCGGTCGAAGTCGCGGTGCAGCTCGCGAGCCCCGAAGAAGCCGCGCGGGCCGCGGCAGCACGATTTGACCCGCTCGATGCCGCCGCCAACGATGAAGCGCTGCCATCAGAGATCGAAGATCCGATGAAGCTGGATGCCGCGGAGGCCGCAGCACTTGAGGCCCTAACCAGGAGAGAAATATCATGAGCGCCGTGCCCATCCTGAAACGCATCCTCGCCTATGGCGGAATCCTCGCGGTGGCCATTGCCATCGTCGGGTCGGTCGTCGGCTTCCTCGTCGCCGGAGGGCTCGGCGTCGCCAGCGCCCTCATCGGCACCGCGATGGCGGTGGTCTTCCTCGGGATTACCGCAGCAAGTATTCTCATCGCCACGAGAGTTGCGAAAGGCGACCTCTTGAGTGTGGCCTTCTTCGGCATCGTCATGGGTGCCTGGATACTCAAGTTCATCCTGTTCCTGGTTTTGGTCCTCATGCTCAAAGACCAGCCGTGGGTGCAGACCACCGTTCTCTTCCTCTGCCTCGTGGCCGCGGTGCTGGGAACGCTCGTCGTCGACGTGGTCGTGATCGCTCGTTCCCGCCTCCCCTATGTGAGCGACGTTCGCCTTCCGGGCGACACCGCCGGGGGAGTGTCGGCGCCTGGAGCGGGCAGCGACAAGCCGGAGTGACGATTCACCGGGTCACCAATCTGTTGATAGAGTTGACACCAATATCCCCCTTTCCTTCGCCGCGTGATGCCACGCCCCGATTCTGGAGATAGCGCTGCTACTCAACGCTTTCAACTTGCTCCTTCCCTCTGCCAGCGGCAGTGGGGACGGAGGCTTTGTCGGTCCCAATATCGGTGAATTTTTCCCGCCGGTCGTGCTCTTCGCAGGAACGCCGTTCGAACTGAACCGCATCATGCTCATTCGCCTCATTGTCACGATCGTCATTGTGCTGGTCTTCTGGCTCGGCACGCGCAACATGAAGATCGTCCCCGGTCGCGGACAGTCGCTCATCGAACTGGGGCTCAACTTCGTGCGCGTTGGGATCGCTGAGGACCTGCTCGGCAAGAAAGACGGCAAGCGCTTTCTGCCGATCCTTACGACCTTCTTTTTCATGATTCTCGCGATGAACCTCACCGGTACGGTTCCCGGTTTCAACATTGCCGGCACCTCGGTCATCGGTATTCCGCTGCTGCTGGCGGCAATCGCCTACGTCACCTGGATCTACGCCGGTCTCCGCAAGCATCCCGGCAAGTTCCTGCGCAACGCGCTCTTCCCGCCGGGCGTGCCGTGGGTGCTGTACATCATCGTTACCCCCATCGAGGTCCTCTCGACTTTCATCGTTCGCCCGATCACGCACACCCTTCGACTCCTGATGAACATGATTGTCGGGCATCTTCTGCTCGTGCTGTTCTTCCTGGCGACCTCATTCTTCTTCTTCGAGGCTCCCGGCTTGTTCAAACTGTTCGGAATCGGCACGCTCGCGTTCGGGTTCGTCTTCACCCTCTTCGAGCTCCTTGTCGCGGTGCTGCAGGCCTACGTCTTCACCATCTTGACCGCTGTCTATCTCCAGCTCGCGCTGGCAGACGAGCACTAAGCGAGCCGGGCAACCGCCCGGTTCACCATCACGGAAGGAAACACAACGTGGACACCACAACTGTCGCCGCCCTCAGCGGTAATATCGCGACGATCGGCTATGGCCTCGCGGCCATCGGCCCGGCCATCGGTGTGGGCATCGTCGTCGGCAAGACCATCGAGTCTGTCGCCCGCCAGCCCGAGCTGCAGGGTCGTCTCACGGTGCTCATGTATATCGGTATCGCCTTTACCGAGGCGCTCGCCTTCATCGGTATCGCCACGTACTTCATCTTCACCACAGGCCAGTAATGCTCCCGCAAATGCTCTCGGCAGCAGTCGAGGCGCCGCACAATCCGCTGGTCCCGGGGATTCCTGACCTCATTTGGTCTGCGGTCGTCTTCCTAATCCTGCTGGTGTTCTTCTGGAAGATGATTCTTCCGAAGGTGCAGAAGGCACTGGATGCTCGCGCCGAGATCATCGAGGGCGGCATCAAGAAGGCGGAGACCGCGCAGGCCGAGGCCGCCGCGGCACTCGACAAGTACAACGAGCAGCTTTCAGAGGCGCGCGCCGAGGCCGCGAAAATTCGCGACCAGGCACGCAGCGATGGCACGAAAATCCTGAACGAACTCAAAGAGCAGGCCGAGGCCACAGCGGCAAGGGTGACCGCTAACGCGTCCACCCACATCGAAGCGGAGCGCCAGGCTGCGCTCGTGTCACTGCGCGCAGAGGTCGGTTCTCTCGCGATCGACCTCGCATCCGGCGTCATCGGGCAGAGCCTCGCGGACGACAAAAATGCCGCAAGTCTCGTCGACCAGTTTCTGGCCGACCTCGAGGCTTCTGAGCTGCGCAGCGCACCCGAAAAGTCCAACGCAGCGCAGATTAACGCGGCACAGACGAAGACGAGCAAGTAACCATGGGTTCAGCGACCAGAGAAGCCCTTGCCGCGTCGAGGGCAGAGCTCTCTACCCTCGGCACGGTCGAACTGGCCACCGCGTCGGAACTGTTCTCGGCTGGGCGGGTGATCGGCGAGTCCTCACAGCTCATTTCGATGCTGACCGACTCGTCGATGACGTCGGATGAGAAGGGTGCCATCCTCACCGCGGTGTTCGGTACCGCATTGAGTGACAACACCCTGGCTCTGCTCGGCATCGTTGTCGGCCATCGCTGGTCGCACAACGATGACCTCCTCGCCGGCATCGAGGAACTGGGGCTTCGCGCCGCAGCGGAGTCCGCTCCGGCCGGCGCCGACATCGATGCGGAACTGTTTGCTTTCGGTACCGCGGTGAATTCGAATGCCGAGCTCGAACTGGCGGTCAGCAGCAAGCTCGGCAGCACGGAATCCAAGGTCGCGCTGGTTGAGACTCTCCTCGCGAAGAAGGCCTCTCCGCACACCCTCGCGATCGTCCGTCATCTCATGCAACAGCCGCGTGGTCGTCGTATCGGCGAACTGCTGCGGACCGCGGCATCCATCGTCGCCGACCAGGCCGGCCTCACCATCGCCAAGGTCACGAGCGCGACGCCGATCGCGGCCGCACAACTCTCACGACTGCAGAAGGGTCTCGCGAAGTCGTACGGGCGCGAACTCAAGATCAACCTCGTTCTCGACCCCAGCCTCATCGGAGGTCTGCGTGTGCAGGTCGGAGACGACGTGATCGACAGCAGCGTCGCAAGCAAGCTCAAGGAACTCAGACTACAACTCGCTGGCTAACAGCGACTTTCAGCCCCGAGGCCGCAAGGCTTCGCGAAGAATAAGGAAACAAGATGGCAGACCTCACGATCAGCCCGGATGAGATCCGCGACGCGCTCAAGGACTTCGTCAAGTCCTACGACCCGACGACGGCATCGACGACCGAGGTCGGCTACGTCATCGACGCTGCCGATGGCATCGCCCACGTCCAGGGACTCCCCGGCGTCATGGCGAACGAGCTCATCCGCTTCGCGGACGGCACGCTCGGCCTCGCCCAGAACCTCGACGAGAACGAGATCGGCGTCATCGTACTCGGCGAGTTCGCCGGAATTGTCGAAGGCCTCGAGGTAACGCGCACCGGCGAGGTGCTGTCCGTTCCGGTGGGTGACGCCTTCCTCGGTCGCGTCGTCGACCCGCTCGGCGTGCCGATCGACGGGCTGGGAGAGATCAAGTCCGAGGGCCGTCGCGCCCTCGAATTGCAGGCTCCCGGCGTCATGCAGCGCAAGAGCGTGCACGAGCCGATGCAGACCGGAATCAAGGCGATCGACGCCATGATCCCGATCGGTCGTGGCCAGCGCCAGTTGATCATCGGCGATCGGCAGACCGGCAAGACGGCGATCGCGATCGACACGATTATCAACCAGAAGGCCAACTGGGAATCCGGCGACACGAACAAGCAGGTTCGCTGTATCTACGTCGCAATCGGCCAAAAGGGCTCGACCATCGCCTCCGTGAAGGGCGCGCTCGAGGATGCCGGAGCGATGGAATACACCACCATCGTCGCCTCACCGGCCTCCGATCCGGCCGGCTTCAAGTACCTCGCTCCCTACACCGGTTCGGCCATCGGCCAGCACTGGATGTACGGCGGCAAACATGTTCTCATCATTTTCGATGACCTGTCGAAGCAGGCAGAGGCCTACCGCGCCGTTTCGCTGCTGCTGCGCCGCCCACCGGGGCGCGAGGCGTACCCGGGTGACGTGTTCTACCTGCATTCCCGCCTGCTCGAGCGTTGTGCGAAGCTCTCCGACGAGCTGGGTGCCGGATCGATGACGGGACTCCCGATCATCGAGACCAAGGCGAACGACGTCTCTGCCTACATTCCGACGAACGTG